>JAZODQ010000059.1:0-12935 GCA_045597105.1 Acetatifactor sp. | reverse complement strand
TCATGTGCTCTGAACTTTGTCAACAACTTTTTTTGTTTTTCTCAACTCATCTTTCGATTCGGAAGAGACATTTCAGCCCGCCTTTTCAGCGGGCGAATGTTATATTAGCACACTGGTGTGTTTATTGTCAACACCTTTTTTCATAAAAATAAAGTTGATTTATCCACATTATGTCATGGATAAATCAACTTTATACGCAATATCTAAAATTTCTTCTATAATCTACTTCAAACCACTCAGAAAATTCTCCATAATCATTCTGAGATAATTATTATTATATAACCAGCTCAGTAATTTACTATCCTGGGTACCGGAGATAATCATCTGACCGATAGCACCCAGATCCATAATATTCAACAGGATATATACTGTCCAGATAATCAACAGCGTCTCCAACACACCAAACAAAATACCCAGCACCTGGTCAGCCCAACTTACAATGGGAAGCTTCACCAATAGTTTCGCCGGCAACAAAACAAAATTGATAAGGTGATGCACCACACTTATCACCACTAATAATACAATCACAATAATTACATTTAGAATTTTGCCATCTACATAACTATGTATCGCATTTGTTACCAGAAGCAGTATCACTGCAAGTACAATCAATGAGATAAACGATACCAGTGATTTCACAAATCCCTTTTTGTAACTACGAATTACATTAAACACCAATAACACCAACGCAACAATTAATACCAGATTCATATGTACCCTCCTTAATTTAATTGAATCGTATCCAGCGAACTTCGAGTCACCAACACATACCGATAAGCACTACCCGTAGGCACCATCAGTTCCACCGTTCCATTAAAGTCCCCACGGAACTTTTCCAGACCATCCATATTCATAATAAGACATTCTGTTTCATTATATATCACGAAGCCTTCATCCTCAAAAAACATATCACTGTACTCCAGATCAAAATAAAAGCTTCCAACCTTCTGCGCATCCAGACCGAATACATCCAGGCGATATCTGTTTTCTGCCTTATCCGATGCCAAAATCAATCCTATGTATTTTTCACTGTAAAATATGGATTTAATTTCCGTATCGTTATAAAAATACTCTGCAACCGATACCGGCTTCTGGGCACCCTTGTATATCATCAATCTGCTATCGCCTACGGCAAAGGCCGTCTCATCGTCCATAAATTGAATGTATGGCGTCAGCATGTCTGCATAAGACTGGGTACTTACCAGATAATCACTTTGATTCGCACCAACCGGACCAAAATTATAAAAAACGATATTGGTCTTAACCGTTCCGGCATCCAGGTACACATAACTGACCCCCAGCAATTCTCCGTTTGGCGACAGTGAAACTGCTACCGGATATCCGCTGTTTTGCATATAGGACTCTCCGTAAAAAAGAAGTTCTCCATCACTATCATATGTATTGACCCAGGTGGCATCCGTGTCTGCCAATATAGCCGTTACACGTCCGTTCGCAGATACTGTTATATCACGAATCGGCATGGTCGTCGTAATCTCTCCCAGGCACTCCTGCGCATTTTGTATGAATATCTGATTGCCATTGTAGCTACAAAGCGCAGATACATCTCTGTTCACAGCCACCTCTATATCCTGCAGCTGATATGTCTGATTCCAAATCGCCTCACCTTTCAGGTCGATACAATTGGAACCATCCTCACTATAATTCATAATTACCTTTCCAAGTCGAAGGGGGGTACTTTTCTCCCCACTCTGTCTGGCCACCGTACTCATGATACTATAGTCTGTATAAACATGTTTCCTGTATTGAACAACGATTAGAATAATAACTGCCACAAAAACCATCAAAAGTAAAACAAACCGATATATATTGGTCAATCTATATTTCAGTATCTTGTCCCGATAGTCTTCCTGCTTATTCTCTCTATCTTTTACCAGTTTGATATCTGCCATCTTTTCCTCTATTCCGAAGAGCTGTTCACCCTCCGAATTTCTCACACGTACTGTCTGCTACTATATATTATACAGAATTATATCATATAAGCAAACCATTAGGGTAATAAAATTTTTGTGCCCACTTTAATATCGTCAGGATCACTGATATTATTGAGCTGACATATCTCACTTATTTTTGCTTCAGAACCATATACCCTGGTACTGATACCAATCAATGTATCTCCGGGCATAATCATATAGGAATCTGGCTGTACATTTTCCTCAGGGATTTCCATGCCTGCAACCGATTCTGCATCTACGCTGACAACTGTGGCCGATGCTTCTTCCTGCTCTTCAGACACCGCAAGGCTTTCCTGCTCTGCCACCGTCTCTTGGGAAGCCGATTCCGCCGTAACCTCCGCTTCCTCCTGCACCGCTGATTCTATCGTGGACATCTCACTTTCCATAGCAGGTTCCTCTTCATCTGACGCAGCTACTCCTTCTTTATTTTCTTCCAAAAGCGCCTGATTCAGTTTGTCTTCTACTACCAGCTTGTCCACCTGCCCCGGAGACATTACAGCCTGTGCCTCCTCTTTGGCTTCTTCAGCATCGTCTAGCAGACCGGAAGTCATAGCAGTCAATACATTCCAAACACCATTGTCCGTGCCCGGCATATTTTCTCTTTGTCCTTCACGAACTACCAGCGCAATAGCTAACACACACGCCATACAAAAAACAGCACTCATTGCAGTCTTTGCAAAGCGATATTGAAAACTTGTCCCTTCTACTTCCTGTTTCACCTTCGGAGCCGGTTCTGTTTTTTTCAGGAAAATATTTTCCGTATCATTTTGTCGTCTTCTTTCTTCCTGCCTGCTACGTACCATTGCAAATTTCGTATCATCTACAATCTCCGGACTCACCTCAGTCAAACGGTTGTCCAGCATAAATGCCAGCATGCTGTCATTCTTTTCATAAAATCTGGCATATCCGGGCGTATACCGGCATATACCTTGTTCATATATGTAGAAACCCTCCAACATTTCACCGGACAGTAAACAATACCCCAGAAAAGCATACTCCTGAAAATACTTTTTGCGATTCCGATCTATCTCCTGGAGCTGTGCTTGGGATAAATGCCTGCATTCCCTGGCCAGATAATCCAGTTGTGCACCACCGTAAACAAAGAGATAGTCCACACCGTTTTCTTCCTTTTTGGCGCCATAAATCGCCACTGCCATGGTTTTGTCCATCGCCAGCTGATTAAGCTGTTTTATATAAGAAACAACATAATCCTCCACATAGACCTTGCAACTGCCGTTTATTTCTCCTATTTGCGTAATATTTTTAGGTAAAACCATAAAAGAACACCTCCCGTACCGTTTTTCATCAATATACCATCGGTCTGAGAGGTGTTTTTAGCACTATTTGTCTATGAAATTAGAAAAACAATCGACTTTATTTGCACATGCATGCATTATGCTTCAAACCGATATACAGTCACGGAATCATAATCCTGACCTGCTCCAAAAATACAGGAAGGGAAATTATCTCTGTGCACACTATCAGGATAATACTGGGTTTCCAGACAGAAACCATGTCTCTTGGAATACTCTGCGCCGGACTTACCCTTCTGTTTTTTGATAGCATTACCCGCATAGAACTGTACGCCGGGCAGATTGGTGTATGCCTTCATCACTCTGCCACTCTTAGGCCCCTTTACAGTTGCGAAATGTACCATCTCTCCGTTTGCGTCATCAATCACCCAGTTATGATCATAACCGCCCGTCAGCTTTAACTGCACAAAAGAATCATTGATATCCTTACCAATTTTCTTAGCGGTGGTAAAGTCCATAACCGTCCCCTGTACAGGTGCAATCTCACCGGTAGGAATAGCGCCCTTTACAACCGGTGTATAGTTGGAACAACCAAGCCACAGCTCATGTTCCTCAATACTTCCGCTATCATGTCCGTCTAAATTAAAATATGTATGATTGGTAAGATTGAGAACTGTTTTTTTATCACTGCTTCCGTGATAATGAAGTGTCAATGCATTTTCTTCATCCAGAGTATAGGTCACTGCCACCTTCTTATTACCGGGGAAGCCCATATTGCCCTCTGCATCTTCCAATGTAAATGTCACGCTGTTATCACCTGCCTCAGCATCCCATAACATCTTGTGATAACCCTTATCAATATGGCTGTGCAGATTATTCTTTTTGTTATCATTAGGATCCAGAGAATAGGTCACACCATCAATCTCGAACTGTGCATCTGCAATACGGTTTGCATTGGGACCGATTACCGCGCCGAAAAAGCTGGGATTCTTCTCGTATTTCTTTACTTCATCAAAACCCAGTACCACATCTGCCAATACACCATCCTTATCAGGAACCATCAGGCTCACGATAATCGCACCTAAATTGGTCAGAGTAACCTGCATCCCCTTGCTGTTACTCAAAGTAAAAGCCAAAACCTCTTTACCGTCAGCGCTTTTTCCATACACTTTCTTTTCTACTGCCATTTGTCACACCATACCTTCCAGTTAAATTTCTACGCGGCCTTCCAGCGCCCGTAGCAAAGTCACTTCATCAATATATTCCAAATCACCGCCCACGGGCACGCCACTGGCGATTCTGGTCACTTTAATACCGGTGGGTTTTATCAGTTTGCTGATATACATTGCCGTAGTCTCACCTTCCAGGCTGGAATTCGTAGCAATGATTACTTCCTCCACTTCTCCCTGCAGGCGCTCCACCAGCTCTTTCAGTTTAATATCTCCCGGTCCGATTCCTATCATGGGAGAAATAGCACCATGAAGCACATGATACACACCCTCGTATTTGCCGGTCTTTTCATATGCCGCCAGATCCCGGGTATTTTCCACTACCATGATAAGCCTATGATTGCGGTTTTGATTCGCACATACCGGACATATTTCCTTATCCGTCAGGGTATAGCATTCCCGGCAATACTGTACATTTGCCTTGGCATCCACAATCGCGCCTGCCAGCCGGTTCACCTTATCCTGTGGCATGTTAATCAAATGGAAAGCCAGTCTCTGCGCGGTCTTGTTGCCAATCCCCGGTAGCGCCGCCAACTCATCTATTAACTTTGTAATATGTCCGCTATACAGTTCCATTAGAAAGGAAAGCCTCCTAATCCGCCTGTCAGATTGCCCATCAGCGCAGCACTTGCATCTTCAGCCTGACGAAGTGCCTCGTTAGTAGCTGCCACAATCAAATCCTGTAACATTTCAATATCGTCGGGGTCAACTACCTCTTCAGACAGTTTAACCTTCACAACTTCCTTCTTACCGGTCACAGTCACTTCCACCGCACCGCCGCCTGCTGCAGCAGTAAACTCCTTGGTCTCCAGTTCCCTCTGACCTTCCTCCATCTGACGCTGCATTCTCTGAGCCTGCTTCATCAGATTATTCATATTACCGGGCATTGCTCCACCCGGAAATCCACCACGCTTTGCCATGATATATCCTCCATTCATTCTATCTTTTACAAATATACACTATGCATGTTGCCATCGCAAGTCTTATATTGCCTGTTTATTCCTCTTCTTCCACCAGTTCAAAGTTCAGATACTGACCCAAATCCACGATGGTCTCCTCCATCTCCCTGCTGTTCTGCACGACCTGTATATTAACCGTTACTTCCTTACCTACAAATTCAGAAATCAGACGCTCCAGTTGCTCCTTGTGGCTGTTCTCTCCCGTAAAATATTCGGAGGACAAACCATCCTCTACTGCCAGAAGCAATTGATTATCCGCACCCATGCTCACACGCATGGACTTCATATGGGTTTTCATGGGATTCTCTGCACGATTGATAATCCCCGGCCATTTGCCTACGATTTCTTTAATATCCTCAGGAACCGCCTTGGGCATGGGCGGTTTCTTTATGGGTGCCTCGCCTTCACCGCTGCGTCCGGACAGTGCTGCAACCTGTAGCATCTCTGCAGATACGGTGACACCATTTTCCACCTTTTCCTCCACCTGACGGATACGATCCAGCACCGCCTCCTGGCTGGTCTCCATATCAGGTTTACAAAGCTTAATCAATGCAATCTCTACCAAAATACGTTTCTGCGACGCATACTTAATCTGACCGGACAGTTCGGAAAAGATACGGATGAAACGGATGATGCGGTCCATATCCAGCAGCTGCGCTTCCTCCTTCAGGCGCTTCAGATTGTCTGTGGACATATCAATAACATCCTCCAGATTATCCGAAGACTGCACCAAAAGCAAATTACGCAGATACCAGGTAAAGTCCGTCACAAACTGGGTCAGTTCCCTACCTTGCATAACGATTTCTTCCAACAGCTGTATGCAACTGAGTACATCCCTGTCCACAATATAACGGAGCAGTCTGCTGAACACCTCGGTATCCACTGCTCCAAGCACGTCCAACACCTTATCATAGGTAAGTTCCTTACCCAGATGGAATGCAATACACTGGTCAAGCAGACTTAAGGCATCTCGCATGGAACCATCGGCAGTCTTGGCAATATAACGGAGTGCTTTATCCTCTACCTGTACGCCCTCTGCCTGTATCAGTTCCCGCATGCGGTCCGTAATGGTATCAATGGAAATTCGTTTAAAATCATATCTCTGGCATCTGGACAAAATCGTAATGGGGAGCTTATGCACCTCCGTAGTCGCCAATATGAAAATAACATAGGAAGGGGGCTCCTCCAAAGTCTTTAACAGCGCATTAAATGCGCCGATGGAAAGCATGTGTACCTCGTCGATGATATACACCTTAAACTTGCCTTCCGCAGGAGAATAAGACACCTCTTCCACGATTTCTCTGATATTATCCACGCCGTTGTTGGACGCTGCATCGATTTCGATCACATTCATGCTGGCGCCTGCAGCTATCGCCTTACAAATACGGCATTCCCCACAGGGGCCTGCCTCTGTGGGGTTTTCACAATTCACTGTTTTGGCAAAAATCTTTGCCACTGTTGTTTTTCCCGTTCCTCTGGTGCCGGTGAACAAATAGGCATGACCTATTCGATTGGCTTTCAGCTGATTGGTCAGCGTAGTCACGATATGGTCCTGTCCCTTTACCGACTCAAAGGTATCCGGTCTGAATTTACGGTATAAAGCCGTGTATGACATTTTTCTTTCCTCGTTCAATAAGTATTAATCGCCGAAGCTGATTCCCAAAAGCTTCGCTTCCTTGACAATGCTGGAATCGGGATCCACCATTTTCAGCTTGCCTGCCACCTCTTCAAGAGGCACTTTTACGATTTCACGGTTCTTATAACCCACCATGTAACCGTAATCATCATTTAAAATCAATTCTCCTGCCTTAGAACCCAGTCTGCTGGCAAAAACTCTGTCATAAGGACAGGGACTGCCGCCACGCTGCATATGTCCGGGCACAGTCACTCGAACTTCACGTCCTGTCTTTTCCTGAATCTTGGCTGCAATTTCATAGGATACGGAAGGATACTTGCGATTCTTCAATTTTTCCTTCAGTTCTTTCTTAGAAAGCTTGGCATCCTTCTTGGAAATGGCACCTTCCGCTACTGCAATAATAGTGAAGCGGCTGCCGTTTTTGTCTCTTTCTTCTATCTTATCAATCACCTTGTCAATATCATAAGGAATCTCAGGAAGCAGAATAATATCCGCACCGGATGCCATACCTGCATTCAGGGTGAGCCAGCCCACCTTATGTCCCATTACCTCCACGATAAACACACGTCCGTGGGATGCTGCAGTGGTATGGATACAGTCAATTGCTTCCGTAGCAATATTTACCGCACTCTGGAAACCGAAGGTCATATCAGTGCCCCACAAGTCATTATCAATGGTCTTGGGCAAGGTCACTACATTTAAGCCCTCCTGACGCAGCAGATTGGCAGTCTTATGTGTACCGTTACCTCCCAAAATAACCAGGCAGTCCAGCTGCAGCTTGTGGTAGGTCTGCTTCATGGCTTCCACCTTATTGATACCATTCTCATCGGGCTCCTGTATGGTCTTGAATGGAGTTCTGGAAGTACCCAGAATCGTACCGCCCTTGGTGAGAATGCCTGAGAAATCCTTGCCGGTCAGCATACAGAATTTGCCATAAATCAATCCTCTGTAACCATCCAGAAATCCGTAAATCTCTACATCCTCTTTACTGTGAAACAGGGTCTTTACCACGCCCCTCATTGCTGCATTCAATGCCTGGCAATCGCCGCCGCTGGTTAACATACCGATTCTCTTCATAAGTCCTCCATTCCAACCATCCTCTAAGATGCATTCAACTGATGATTTATCTGTTATGTATTATGCGCAAGCGCATATAATAAGTATACTCCAATCGAGGACGAAGTACAATATTTTCGTGGAATTTAAAGTACAAATAATTCAGATGTTTTCTGTGGTAAAATAAATACTTTCCCACAGGTACAGCGTTTTCCTTTTCCTCCAAAAACAGGCTTGCAAAACCACAAATTTTCTTATAAAATATATCCTTGTAAAGTAAGCACGGAGGGTTGTCCGAGTGGTTTAAGGTGCGGCTCTCGAAAAGCCGTGTGCCGCAAGGCACCGTGGGTTCGAATCCCATGCCCTCCGCTATATGAATGGTCCGGAATCGGGACTTTCATTATGTTTATGTACCTGTAACTAAAACATAATGAAAGCCCCGATTCCTATTTTTATTAACAAATGTGTGCAGCCGGTGCGTTAAGATATACCTTAAGCAATGATCTTATTGCTCTCAGTTGCCAAGCAAGAATTAATTCACCATTAATGTCAATAATAGTTTATAATACATGTAATATGTGCAAATACATGAACGGAGGTATTTTATGAGAATTCTTTTTTATGATGCCAAGACCTATGACACGGAATCTTTCGATGCAATCATCGGGGATTATCCGGATATTGAGATTGAATACATCAAGTCCGACCTGGATCCCCGTACTGCTGCACTGGCGGAAGGGTTTGATGCAGTATGTGGCTTCGTAAGCAGTGATGTTAGCCGCGATACACTGGAATGTCTGCACAAACATAATATTAAGCTGGTACTGATGCGTTGTGCCGGTTATAACAATGTGGATTTGGAAACTGCCAAAGAACTTGGCATCCGCGTGATGATAGTGCCCGGATATTCTCCCGAGGCAGTAGCAGAGCATGCCATGGCGCTTGCCCTGGCCTGCAACAGAAGACTTCACAAGGCATACAACAAGGTACGCGAAAATGACTTCAGCCTAAACGGTCTGATGGGCTTTAATTTTTATCAAAAAACTGCCGGCATTATCGGCACGGGCAAAATCGGTGCAGTTATGTGCCGCATCTGTCAGGGCTTTGGCATGAAAGTAATCGCCTATGATTTATATCCCAATGAGAGTCTGAAAAGCTTTGTGGAGTATGTGTCTCTGGAAGAGTTACTGTCCCGGAGTGATTTGATTTCCCTACACTGCCCTCTCACCGACGATACCCGCCATATGATTAACATCGATACCATCAAACAGATGAAGGACGGCGTCATCCTGGTAAACACCTCCCGGGGCGCCCTGGTAAAAACCGAAGACCTGATCGATGGTATCCGTATGCTGAAATTCGCAGGCGTAGGTCTGGATGTATATGAAGAAGAAACCAATAATGTATTCGAGGACCGTTCCGAGGAAATCCTGGAGCATTCCACCACTGCCAGACTACTTTCCTTCCCCAACGTGATGATTACTTCCCATCAGGGATTCTTTACCGAAGAGGCACTGGCAGCCATCGCTTCCACTACTTTAGACAATATGTTGGATGGCATGGCCGGCAGAGAAAGCCGCAACGAAGTAAAGGCTATGTAAATTCACATAAAAACAGGCGTAAATCCGCATGGTTCATATCCAAACAGATTTACGCCTTATTTTTATTCGTTAATTCTTATCAGCAACAATATTATTCATCCATACACCCTTTTTGAGCAAAATGAATCCTACCGTACATTTGATAATATCAATCAGCTGGCAGGCCAGATAAAGCGGCGCTATAGGCAGCGCGGTATAACGGCTGAGCACAAAGGCTACCGGAATACTGATGCACCACAGGTATGCACTATCAAACAGGAAAGTAATCACTGTCTTGCCACCGCAACGCATGGTAAAGTAGGCTGCATGCATAAAGGCATGCAATGGCATACAAACTGCTGCAATCCGGATAAATACCGTGGCCAGTTCACGTACATTGTCCGTAGTATTATAGAGTATGGGAAACAATGGCGCCGTCAATATCAGTGCACCTCCCATGATTACGCAGGAAAATACAGAAAATGCAATAAGCTTGGTATCCGTATCCCTTGCTTCTTCCATCTTACCTGCTCCCAGCAGCTGGCCTACAATGATGGCAATGGCACTTCCCATGGCCATAAATACAATATTAAATAAATTAGTGATGGTACTGGAGATATTCATGCCCGCTACAGTATCCAGTCCTCGCAGGGAATAGCACTGCATCAGCATGGCCATACCTGCAGACCAGAGAATTTCATTTAACATTAAGGGGGTACCTTTTACCGTAATCTTCCATGCCAAGGCACCAGGTATGCTCCATTTTTTGTAAATACCCTTGATGAAAGGCATCTTCTCTGTATGGGTATGTGTCCAGACAATGACAATCAGCATCTGCACATATCTGGACAGTACCGTGGCCCACGCTGCACCTACCACTCCCAGCTCAGGAAAGCCAAACTTACCGAATATGAGCAGATAATTAAATATCAGATTCACAAAGACTGCCACAATACCGGCTTTCATGGACACATAGGTCTCTCCACCCTCGCGCAGGGTACTGGTATAGACGGACTCCAAGCCAAAGGGAAGAAGTCCCCACAGAATTACTTTCAGATAATCCTGGGCATACCCAAGGGTAGCCTGAAGCGCAGCACCGTTTTCTTCTCCGTGGAGATACAGCATGGTAAGATCCCCACCAAAGATTGCCAGTATAGCACCGCCTATCAGCACAAGCGCCAAACAAATGTATATTTTGTAGCGGAAGGTATGACGCACTCCCTTAATATCACCACAGCCGAAAAACTGGGCACAAAAAATACCGGCGCCGGACACAGCACCGAAAATCGCGAGATTGAATACCAGCATCAGTTGATTGATAATGGCGATACCGGACATTTGCTCCGTGCCGATCCGTCCCACCATAATATTGTCCAACAGTCCCACAAAATTCGTAATACCGTTTTGTATCATCATAGGTACTGCTACTGCCAGCACCATTTTGTAAAAGGCTTTATCGCCTATTAATTTCTTTTTCAAACTCATGTCTATTCCTTCTTTCATCTGCTGTTTCAAAGCTTCTTATTCCACTTGACAGCCTTTCGCCTTCTATGCAAGACATCCTATGGTGGGCCATCCACACCACGAAGAACTGCCTTTTCCACGTATTTTGCCACCCTCTGTCTCATCTCTTCCATCTCCTCCACGGAAAAAGTTCCGAAACCGGGACATATCACATTCACATCTTCCCGATAGGCCTGCAGATAATAGGCACGTGCACCTTGCAACCATTTGCCGATTTCTTCAAACTCCTCCGGCGTGTGAAGTCCCTTCACCACCGTAGTCCGAAACTCATAGGGAATGCTGCTTCTTTTTAACAGCTCCACACTTTCTGCAATCTTTTTTATATCAAAGGACATATTCTGTGACTCTTTGTCACTGCAATTTTTCGCCTCAAGACCAATTACCTTGGCATAGCTTTCCTTGGACGCCTTAATATCCATTGCCGCATAATCCAGCAGTCCCTCTTCCAAAAGCGCCTTCAATACCTGCGGACGGTAGCCGTTCGTGTCCAATTTTACCCGATACCCCAGCCCTTTTACCTTCCTGATAAAGTCCGGCAAATCCGGCTGCAGAGTAGGCTCGCCTCCGGTGATACACACCCCCTGCAGCACACCTTTGCGCTTTTCGAGAAAGCGCCATATCTCCTCCGCAGAAATATGCTGCGCCCCCTCCGGTGCAAGCACCAGGTCCCGATTATGACAGAAAGGGCATCTGAAATTACAGCCACCTGTAAACAGGGTCGCCGCCACATGCCCGGGATAATCCAGCAAAGTTGTTTTATTCAGTCCACACAATAACATACCCTATCTCATCCTTTCTCCATCATAATGGTGAGACATATTCTATCACACTTTTTTCAGAAAACCAAGGCAACGTTGAAAAGTCTTTGACGAAAAAGCCTGCTTTGACTATACTTAAAACTATATTGAAATCAGAATCAAACGTGCGCATCCTTGCGAAACGTTTTTGTTCTACAGAATAACTCTTAAAAGGCATACAGAAAGGATCCATCCCATGACAGAAAAGGTTAGCAGTGCTGCCATTACACATATACAGGAAAAATATATGAAAGAGGCCTTGAAACAGGCAAAAAAAGCATACAAACTGGGAGAAGTGCCCATCGGCTGTGTCATCGTGTATCAGGGTGAAATCATCGGCAAAGGTTACAATCGCCGCAACACCGACAAAAGCACCCTTGCTCACGCAGAAATCACTGCCATCAACCGTGCCAGCAAAAAAATCGGTGACTGGCGTTTGGAAGAATGTACCCTTTATGTAACGCTGGAGCCCTGCCAGATGTGTGCAGGCGCCATCGTGCAGGCCCGCATCCCTCAGGTGGTTATGGGGTGTATGAATCCCAAGGCCGGCTGCGCAGGTTCCATTCTGAACATACTGGAAATGCCCCAGTTTAACCATCAGGTAGAAGTATACCGCGGCGTACTGGAGCAGGAATGCAGTGAAATGTTGAAGGAATTTTTCATACATCTGCGGGAACGTAACAAGCAGGAGAAACTGCAGCGGAAATCAGCAGAAAATATAAGCACAAAGGACAATGTCATTTAGTTAATCCCACTGCCCCCTGTCCGTGCCTTAGGGCGCCATAGCAGCCGGGAAAGTGTTGTGACAAATGTGAGCGTTTCTCAAAGTCATCCTTTGCAATCGGTTTTTGTGTCTTTTCACGTAAGAACATCTGCCGGCCTGTGTCCGTGACGAAAGCACGGTGGACTATTGTGGGAAGTAAATGTG
>JAZODQ010000058.1:0-74207 GCA_045597105.1 Acetatifactor sp. | reverse complement strand
GATTATTCTTGTTCATATGGACATCCTTTCCGACAGACAGATAACCATATGCCATCATATCATAAAAAATGATGTGCAAGACTAAATTCCAGTTTTGAGAAAAAATAAGAAAAAAACTAGAATTTTGAAATTCACATTACGTTTTTTCGTTTGTCAAATCGGTGCGCAGGCGTTTATTGAGTCCGTTTTTTGGGACATATAATCATATAGGATTAAATTGTCAAAAGGAAACAGTTGGAAACAATAGGAGGTGTCATTATGGCAGAATTAACAGTAAAAGGATTTGCAAGCAAGGAACTAAAATGTGATATGGTTGAATACACGTTCACTTTTTCAAAGGATGGCGATAGTATTGCGGAGGCAATAGCAAATGCTAATAATGAATTAGAAAGATTTCTATCGCTAATGGAAGAGCATGGCGTGAAAGCGAAATCATTCAAGATGGGGACTGTATCGTCTCGTGCTAAATATCATGCAAGTGAAGAGAAACATCCATACGAGGCCAAGCGAACTATTTATCTTTCGCTCCCATTGGATGTTGCAGCAACAAACAGCATATTGCAGCTAATTGCCGATGAAGTACTTGATGTCGAATATTCTGAAACGCATTCTGCTTCTTTTGTAGAAGAAACACGTAAGGAACTTCTTAAATTAGCGATGGAAGACTCTAAGAGTAAAGCAGAAATGATTGCTGCTTGTGCAGGTAAAAAAGTTTTAGGAATTGTAAAAGTATCAACAAACTCTGATGATTACGAATCTTCTACCTTATGCTACGGTGAGCGTGAAGTTTGTTACATGACGAGAAGAAAGCCAATGAAGTCAGATGAACTCGAAGCAGCAACCGTCGAAGAGACCGAAGAAGTAACTGTTGTTTGGTTAATAGAAAGCTAATTGCAGATACAATTACAAAATGAAGTAAAACAGGAGGAAATAAACATGGAAAAAATCTATTTTACAATTGCAGGCACAAAACATCATTATGGACAGGATTTTTTTGAACCAAAGCAGGAAGTGAAACTTGTCAAAGAACCAGACAATGAGTTTGATAAAGAAGCCATCAAAGTAGAGATGGATGGACTTGGACTCGTAGGCTATGTGGCAAACAGTCCATTTACAGTACAGGGCGAGAGTATGAGTGCGGGTAGAATTTATGATCGTATCGAAGATAATGCAAAGGGTATTGTTAAGTATGTGCTGCCACAGGGAGTTCTCTGTGAACTGGTAGTGGAAGAAGGTGCTGAATAATGGAATCTAAGATTACATATGCGAAGTATGCATTCCCTGCAATTGATATGGGGAATTATGAATATACAGATGGGGATAAAATGTACAGAGAATGCGATATAGGTTATTGTAACGGACTACTACCAGATGGTAGACCGTTTTTAGCAGAACATTATCATGATATGGAAAATGAGAAGGATTATCTTGTTGTGGTAATTACTGCAGATGATATGATGGATTTGGAAGAAAGGGAATTTGACGTAACCAAGGTAGAACACAGGGAGTTGCTGTCGCATCCATGCTTTGATGCCGTGTTACAGATGGAATTGGACAGTGTAGAGGGTATTTTGTCCGGGACTGAGTATCAAGAGGAGATTACGAAATATTTGCTGCAGCAGGGAGTAATTTCTACTGGTAATCTGATTTGTGATTGTGTGTATTTGGCAACGGATATGGATGATAACTATATTGTGGTTGTTGATTATGAGTTACCAGATGCAAATGTATTTCATCTAAAGATGCAGCCTTATCGGGAGATGTGAGTATGCTGTTAGATAAAATTTTGGCGAATGATACCAGGAGTTGCTATGCCACTATCAAAGAGGACACGGAATTGGTGGAGCTGGATACCGAATTTTATGCGTTTATTGGACAGATGGAAAAGGCGGATGGATTCAAATTGGAAAGTATATTCAGCAGATATATGGCCCGGGTTACCCGCATAGCATATTTACAGAGATTGAAGGGATCCCGTTGGAGGTTGACCGTGATGTGTTAGGTATTGCAGTTGCATATGGAAAGCATTTTCTTGATGATGGCGAAGTTACTGGAGCAAGAGCAATGTTTGAGATTGTTTATGACCTTACAGATGATGAGGCAATAAAGGATATTTTAGATGAGTTGTCACAGGAATAGAGAGGTTGAGGAAAAGTGAAAGAACTAGCTGATAAAGGAACGGTTATCGCAATGGTAATGGCTGGTGGATAAAAGAGCAATGAAGTTGTAAGGAGCTACTTATGAGAGAGTATACAAGATATAATAAGGCATATTTGCGGACAGTAGAAAAAATAACGGATTTATATAGCCAAATTCAAACAGAGAGTGAAGAACTGGTTCGAAGCATTCTTTTCAATAAATATCGAGATGGAGGATGGGACCCGGATGGTAAGGCGGTACGCTATGAGTTTGGTGTAAAGTGTACGGCGGATGGTCTTCATTCTATGTGGCGTATCACTAATATGGAAAAGAATGTAGAACAAATAGTACCGGTATATGCACGATATAGGCGTGTGCCAATTTTCTTTTTTCCAAGTGAGTATGGAGGAATTAATCCGACAAGATTCAAAACATTTGGAGACAGAATTGACCACACATTATTTGACTTGAAAATGTATTTCACGAATAAAGAGAAGTGTGTAATGATGAATGCTTATAGTAGACCGGATACAAAGATTTGGCTTGAAGGAATGCAATCATTTGAGCGTCTGATTGATTGGTTGGGTGTGAAAGGGATTTTTACTGATGATTTCTATAATGTGTATGATCTAGAACATGAAGACAATAGGATAATCAAGGAATATCGCACATTGCAAGAATATCAAGAGTCGTGGAGCGATGCTTATTATGAGAATTTGAAGTCTCGAATTGATATCTATGTAAAAGGAGAGATAAGGGAATGAATATAGTAGATTTTGATTATTTTTTGTCCGAATTAAAAAAGGGTGAAGTGATGGATGAAACATATTTCTATTTTGAGGATGAAGTAGGTACGCCAGAACACTATATTGGATGCTTGATGCAGTATGACAAGCCTTATTGGGCAGGATTATGTGACATACCGGATGGTACGGAGTTTTATACTGCGGAAGAGTTGGTTGATGCCAAAATCTATGATGGGAAATCCCTTCGAGAACGCTGGGATAACGTTAGAGTAGTATGTCTGGGAGGAATTCCGGTACCAGATTATATTGCAATGATGAAAGAATAGAAATGTTAATCCCCCTTGCTGTATGTGCATGGCTTTAAAGCTGCAAGGGTGGAAAGATGGCGTAACCTGCAACCATGCGTGGGCGATTGTAAAGAGGGGGCATTCCCCTCCGCCATACTAAAGAGGATACATGACCGTTTGTTGGAGAAATTTAATAACGGCTTTCTTGTAATTTATGCGGGATAGTAGTAGAATAAGATTGTAAATAATACCATTATCTCCGGTAGTACATATTATGAAACTTTTAGCAAGTGTATTTACTAGAGAGCAAGTGTTAGAACGGTCTTTTATGCTATTGGGTAGAAGAAGTGGTATTATCGTGTTTGTAAACCGCGGAAACTATCAGAGGACAGACATTCTAGTGATTCTTTGAGAAAGTAATGAAAAGCCACAGGTGCGTAAATTATTGTTTCACAGCTTTACACCATATTTTATTAAAAGTAATTTCAGAAGAAATTGCTTTTGTAACTATGCGTGTAAAGTCTTTAATCTGACCTTTTAGTCTATACATGTATAGTGTATAGGCTTTTTTATTTCGGTCAGGGGTGGAGGTGAAACAAATGAAGATTAATAAAAAGAATGCATTAAAGCTTTGGGAAATATGTTTCGGAGAAAATCGGTTCGCCGAAGATTTTCATGGATATCTCATGTGCAAAGATGGCTATGGAGACAAAGACTATTATGTGTATGAGAATCATGAGAAAATTTATTGCGGTTGGAACCTGCATCATATATTACCAAAGGCATGCGGAGGAAGAAGTGTAATAGAGAATCTTTGCTGTACGAATATTGCAACTAATGATGCAGCGGCTGATAAGATTACATTTTGGATTGATGATACTCTGTATCAAGTGCAAAGAACAGGTGCTGGTTATGATATTTTTAGATTAAATTAGCGGCGGGAATAATAATGAAAATGAGATTTAATTATTCTGATGGAGAATATTGTTTGGACACGTATGGTAGAATGATGCCGGACAACGATGGACTTCCCTGATGACCTATGAGAAGAATAGTAATATAACACACAAAAAGTAAAGGAGGGATTTTTATAGGTTTACAACTAAATAGTTTTGAGTTGGAACCAACCACAGTCTGGTCATCTCCTGAGGAGACTGGGTCTTAGAACAATTCATGGGTAGTGGCACAGCAGTAGTTGAAGCAAAGCTACTAAATCGAAATGCGATTGGTGTAGTATTGACTTTATCTGTACACATCCGCCATATGCCAATTTCATTAGATACAGTAAAGAAAAACTAAGGACTTTCCTATAGAATACTCTATGGGAAGGTTCTTTTTTGTTTAAGGAAGAATTAAGAAAGAGTTTGCATGAATACACTTGACTTTTTGGCAGACATAAAGCATGCTGAAGTCGGATAGAGGTATTATGATGGTAAAGAAGTAATGCAGGCCTTTTCTTCGTAAAGGAGAAGAAATGGCCTTGTAGAAAAGACGGCAAAGGCAGAGTTTTAAGAAAAGGCAATCATTAGCGTAAGACTGATTGGGATATTTCCTGTGTTTGTTATTATTATTCTACGGTTGCATGAGAGAGCAAGGTGTCCGGCGGTAGCCGTTGCACCGTTTTTCTGTTTGTGGTACAATGACAGAAGTTACTGTAAGTATAGTATATAGCATATCGTTCGGCGAGGACGCGATGGAGGAATATGATTATTAAGTTTGGATGTGTAACATTAAGAGCCATTGAGGAGAAGGATTCTGACCTGTTATTTCGCATGATTAATTCCCCTGAAATGGAAAAGGCTTTGGGAAGTTTTTCGCTTCCTGTAAATGAGATTCAGCAGCGGGAGTGGATAGACAACTATCGCAATACCGAAAAGCAGATTCGTCTGATGATTGAGCTTGAGAATGGTACGACTATCGGTGTCATTATGTTGTATGATATTGATATGAAGAACGGTACAGCCGAGGTAGGGTACAAGACTATGGCTGACAAGGAAATGCGGATCAAGGACGATATTGATGACGCACTGCAGGGCATTTTAAGCTATGCGTTCGAGGAATTAAGGCTGAACTGTGTGGTAGCCCATGCTTTGGCAGATAATGTACGCAGTGAGAGGCTGCTAACCCGCAATGGATTTGTGCAGGAGGGACTGCTCCGTCAGAGAGTTTACCAGAGTGGCAGCTATGCGGATATGAAAGTGTTTTCTATTTTGCAAAGTGAGTTTGAAAAAGGAAAGAGATAGAAGTTGAGATATGAGTAGCATTGCAATCATTACCGCCAGAGGCGGAAGTAAGAGAATTCCAAGAAAAAATGTAAAAGACTTTTGTGGCAAGCCTATTTTGCTGTACTCTATAGAGGCGGCGCTAAGCAGCGGTTGCTTTGATGAGGTCATGGTATCTACCGAGGATGCAGAAATAGCGCAGCTCGCCAAAGAAGCCGGAGCTTCGGTGCCCTTTCTCAGAAGTGAGAAGACGGCGGGAGATTTTGCTACTTCTGCGGATGTGATAGAAGAGGTGCTTGAAGAATATGCCAAGCGGGGACAGGCTTTTGATTATGCCTGCATTTTATACCCTACAGCACCCTTTATGACCGGGGAAAAGCTTAGAAAAGCCATGGACCTGTTACAGGAACAGGGTGCCGATTCGGTATTGCCCATAGTGCAGTACTCCTTTCCTCCCCAACGAGCCTTTGTCAGCAGGGAGGGGCGTATTCGTTTCGCTGAGGAAAAATTTGCAAAGACCAGATCACAGGATTTGGAGCCCATGTACCATGACTGTGGACAGTTTTGTTGTTTCAGAACAGAGTTGTTTTTAAGCAAGCGTACCTTGGTGACGGATAACACACTGGGTATTGTATGTCCGGAGTCAGAGGTGCAGGATATTGATACCTATGAGGACTGGAATCTGGCAGAGCTGAAATATACTATGATGAAGGAGAAGAAACATGGCGTTTCAGATTAAAAATAGACAGATCGGGCCGGGATATCCGGCCTATATTATCGCAGAAATGTCTGCAAATCATGCAGGTAGTCTGGAGCATGCAAAGGAAATTATCCGTGCAGCAAAGGAAGCAGGAGCAGATTGTATAAAGATCCAGACTTACACAGCAGATACCATCACTATGAACTGTGATAATGAATATTTCCGTATTAAATCAGGTCCCTGGCAGAAGGACAACACCTTGTATGAGCTTTATGGAAAGGCTAACACCCCCTGGGAGTGGCACGCTGAGCTTAAGGAAGAGGCTGAAAAGGTAGGTATTGATTTCTTTTCAACCCCTTTTGATTTGACTGCAGTAGATTTCCTGGAGGACCTGGGAGTGGAATTTTATAAGATTGCATCTCCGGAGATGGTGGATATTCCGCTGATTCAGTATGTGGCTTCTAAAGGGAAACCCATTATTATGTCCACAGGTATGGCTAATATCGGTGAGATTGAGCGGGCAGTAGATGCTGTACGCAGTCAGGGAAATGATCAGCTTGCGCTACTACGTTGCGCTACGGCTTATCCGGCGGTTACAGACCAGATGAATCTTGCTACACTAAAAAATATGGCAGAAACGTTCAATCTTCCTGTGGGTCTGTCAGATCATTCTCAGGGCAGTATCGGGGCAGTGACGGCAGTTTTGCTGGGAGCCTCTATTATAGAAAAGCATTTCTGTATCAGCAGGGAGATAGAGAGTCCGGATTCTTTCTTTTCCATGAACAAGGAAGAGTTTGCGGCTATGGTTTCTGATATCCGACAGGCGGAAAAGGCTGTGGGACATGTGCAGTATGGTCCTATGAAGCAGGAGGAGAATAATCTGGTTAACAGAAAATCCATCTTTTGCAGCGCTCCGATTAAAAAGGGAGAGAGATTTACGCCTGAGAATGTTCGTGTGGTGAGACCGGGATATGGTTTGGAGCCGAAATACTATGACAGACTGATTGGAAGCGAAGCGCTCTGTGATATTGATTTTGGTACGCCTATTGCATTTGGAATGTTTGGGGAGAAGCAGTGATGATTGGCATACGTGTGGACGTAAATCAGGTGATTGCGACCGGGCATATTAGGAGAGATATAGAGATTGCGTTATGCCTTAGGGAAATGGGACAGGAGTGCCTGTTTTTATCTGCTGATGATAAATGCCTGCCTTATCTGGAACCATATGGTTTTCATAGCGTGATTTTGGAAAGCAGATGGGACCATATGGAGGGTGAGCTGGAACAGCTTAAGGCGGCCATAGAAAAATATGGTATTGACAGCCTGCTGGTGGACAGTTATATGATTACGGAAGCGTATATGAAGCAACTGAAGCAGATGACAGTTGTTACGTACTTCGATGAACTGGGCAAATTCGGATATGGATGTCAGCAATTGATTAATGGTGTATTGGTACCGCCGGATTATACCAAGGCACCGGGGAAAGCGTTGTTGGGACCGGAATATGTTTCCTTGCGACAGGAGTTCTCAAATCTTCCGGCAAAGAGCATTCGTCCCCGGATTGAGAAGCTTTTGATTACAAGCGGCGGTACGGATAATTATCACTTTTGCGCGCAATTTTTGGAATTTTTTATGGAAAAGCCCCAGTGGCAGCATGTGAAAGTAATGGTCGCAGTGGGTGATCTCAGTGCAGATAAGGAAATACTGAAGCAGCGTTACGGGAATGTGGAGAGAGTGGAGCTGCATATCAATTCACAGCATATGGCCGGGCTGATGCAGGATGCAGACTATGCAGTGACAGCCGGCGGAACGACTCTGTACGAGGTGTGTGCAGCCGGAGTTTCCGCGTCTTGCTACGTAATTGCAGATAATCAGCTGGATATTGCAGAATCATTTCATGACAGGGGGCTGATATTCTTTGCAGGAGATTTCAGGGAGGATCCCTGTAGAACCATGCAACAGATACTCCGGCAGATGATGCAGGCCGGACCGGAGGAAGTTCGCAGAGAGAAAGCGGCCAGGCTGCAGAGTATCGTAGACGGAAAAGGAGCCTGGCGCATAGCGAATGCACTTGTAAAGGCACCGTATCAGTGTAAAACATTGCCCGGAGCGGCAGAATGAGGAGAGCTGTGAAAGAGCGAATTTATGTTTGTCATACATTTTATCATATTTATGTTTCATTCCTGAAGGAAATGAATTTACCCTTGGACAAAAGGGGCAAAGCCACTCTGGTCATCAGTCATATGTCCACAGACTTTGGTGATTTCCCTGAGAGAATTCGACGTGTGGGCTTTTTTGAAGAGGTGGTTGACTTTGATGAAAAGCATGAAAAGTGCTTCCCGGAGTTGGCAAAGTACCGCAGGAAGGAAACAAATTTTATCAAGAGTACTTGGAACAGAATTCTTTTTACAAAGAAATTCGCGCGTCTGGAGGCACCGTATATTCCCGTGGATTTTAGACAGTATCGGGATATTTATGTGTTCTGTGATTCAGACCCGATTGGATTTTACCTAAATGCGTATAGAATTCCCTACCATGCAGTGGAGGATGGTCTGAACTGTCTTCATAATGGAGATATGGCGCACTTGGACAATATGAACCACTTCGGAATTAAGGCATTTTTGTCTCAAAAATGCAATTTGATTTTTATTCAAAACGGATATGGAAAATATTGTCTGGACATGGAGGTCAATGATATTTCTGCCATTGCAATTCCTTTTGAAAAGTATGTAGAGGTACCCAGAAAGAAGCTGGTAGAGGGATTGAGCCGTGCAGATAAGGAATTGTTGCTGGAGGTATTCGTTTCGGATATCGACAAATTAAAGGAGGCAATCCGGGACGAAAATGTACGGACGGCTTTGATTCTCACAGAACCTCTGTGTACGCTGGATGTGAGAAAGAAAATATTTGAGGATATTGTGGCCCGTTATCAGGAAGAATATATGATAATTTTCAAGCCCCACCCAAGGGATGAACTGGATTATAAAAAGGAGTTCCCCGGTTTTTCGGTGATAGACAAAACTGTTCCCATGGAAATGTTGAACTTCATTGAAGGCTGTAGTATGGATCTGGTAGTGGGTGTATTTACCGAACTGGGCGCTTTGGATTTTGCAAAAGAAAAGGTAAGGCTGGGCGCAGATTTTATGGATGCCTATGAGGATCCGGCAATTCACAGATTTCCGGATTTGACCAAGCGAGGCTAAGAGCAGGTACAGAAAGGATATTTTTATGAGGTTGAGCGTGATTGTACCGGTGTACAATATGGCGGCAGAGGGCAAGTTAGAGTACTGTTTGGAATCTCTGCTTAGGCAGACCCTTGCAGATTATGAGGTGATTGCAGTCAATGATGCGTCAACGGATAATTCCTGGGAGATTCTGCAACATTATCAAAGTCTTTTTCCTGACAGGCTGGTGATTCATTCTCTTAAGGAGAACCATCGGCAGGGAGGTGCCAAAAATATGGGACTATCCCTCAGTCGGGGAGAGTTTATCGGATTTGTGGATAGTGACGACTGGGTGACGGCGGATTGTTTTGAAAAGCTGCTTTCCAGAGCGGATGAAACCGGAGCTGATGTGGTTGGCTGTGATTTCTGTTATGTATATGAGCATACCATGCATCCAACGGACCGGGTGCCCTGTAACAGCCCGGAGCAGGTAGGAGAACTGACACATGAAAAAAAAGTATCACTGTTTTTGAATCCGGGAGCACTGGTGACCAAAATTTATAAAAGAAACCTTTTCTTTGAGGAGGCATTTGCGTTCCCGGAGCATATGTTTTTTGAAGATAATGCCACCGGAATCGAGTTGCTGCGCCGTGCAAAGCATTTTGAGTATATACCGGAGCCTATGTATTTCTATTATCAGCATAATGCATCTACGGTGCATGTGATTACAATGGACCGTTGTCAGGACAGACTGGAGGCTATGCGCATTATGTATCGGTACGCAGCGCAGAAGGGATATCTGGAAGAATTTTATGATGTGTTGGAGTACAAATTCACCACGCTGTTTTATCATGTTACGTTGCTTTCGTATATGCAAGGCTCACGCAAAACGGATTTGCGCTTTATTCGTGACATGGGGCGGGAGATGCGGGAGTATTTTCCCGAATTTCAGCAGAATCCATATTATGTGAAGTTGACGCACCCGGAGGAAAAGAAACTGATGAAAATGCAACAGCAGTCCACATTGCTGTTTGTGTTGTATTACAGAGCACTTTATTTGTACAGAAATATTAGAAAAAAACTGGAGAATAGCGGGGAAAGGAAGAAACAGAAATGATTTTATCAGGACATCAACCGAATTATTGGCCTTATCCGGGTTTAATCGGAAAAATTATGCTGTCAGATAGCTTTGTTTATGTGACAAAGGTGCAATTCGAGAAGAAAAGCTGGCAGAAGAGAAATAGAATTCGTACCAAGGAGGGCTGGAATTATCTTCAGGTCCCTACTATCACAAAGGGAAAATTTGACCAGAATATCTGTGATGTAGAGATTGACAATACTACGGACTGGCGTGAGAAGACCTTGAAAACGATTCAGCTGCTCTATGGTAAGGCGCCTTTTTACAAGGATTATGAAGAATTTATCAAAGATACGTATTCCAGGGAATGGCAGTATCTTTCAGAACTGGATATTCATATTATGAATTTTCTGCTGGAACATCTGGGATGTGAGACAAAGATTTATTACGATAAAGATTATGATTTTCAGGGAACTAAGACAGCTATGCTGGTAGATATGTGTAAGCAGATTGGATGTGATACGTATCTTTCTAATCTGGGAAGCTCTGCATATGTACAGATTCCTGAATTTACGGAGGCGGGCCTGCACCATCAATATATCAATTATAACGGCACCGCTTATAGACAGCAGTTCGGAGGATTTGAGCCGGGACTGTCTATTTTGGATATGCTGATGAACTGCGGAAGAGAGAGAACCAGAGAGATTCTGCTTGACCGTTCTCTTTATGAATTCAGTGAGCTTGATAAGGATTTGGAGTAATACAAAGTAGCTGTGCAAGTATGATATAGTATTCACTCTAAGGTATAGACGAAAGAGCCGGAGCAGAGACAGTACCCTGCTCCGGCTTTTGCTGTTTACGAGGACAGTTCTATTTATAACAATGCCAGAATAAACCACTTCCATCGATGAGGACTTCGCCGTCCTGTTCAATAAGCTTATCAAAGTAAGAAGTAAAAGCTTTTTTGTGTGCCTGTAAATAATCCTGGGCTTCCGGGAAACGGCGGAGTGCACGCTCGAATAACTCATCAGAGGACTCATAACGGAAGGGGGAGGGAAGAACCACTTCAGAAATTTTACTGAAATACTTGGCAAGGATAGCTTTGAAGGCATCTCCCTGTTCCCGGGCCTCTTCATATCTGGCTGTAGCAAAGGAAGGGTTCAGGCCGGCAGCAGTAAAGATTTCCTTCCAGAAAAGGTGCTCCGCGGAGGCGTGGATGTTGTTTACGGAGAATAGACCACCTTCTGCAAGACTGTCAGCCACATGGGAGACGAAAGCTTCCTGGTCGTGAAGTACGTCCATGAGGTAGTGGGCAATTGCCATGGTGTATGGAGTTTTGGTGCCCAGTGCATCCCAGGTCTCTTTTTTGTCCACATCCTCCCAGAACATGGAAATGCTTGTGCCGGGTGCCAATTTATCTGCATTTTCCGGAATGAATTTTGCGAAATCATCTGCCCAGCTGCCGGGTAAATCGTAACCGTCAATTGTGACATTGGCCGGGATGTCGGTCCAGTTATTGCGCCACAACTTGGCAAAACCGCAGCCCAGGTCCAGGACGTGTTCGCCTTCGCGGATGCCCAGTGAATGGTAAATCTTTACGTACCAGTCCTGACCGTCCGCATTGTGCTTAAGGGCATCAAAGTGACCTTCATCTGCCTGCTGGTCAACCTGAATGTCGCGGATAATGTCAGCTACATCGTCCCAATCCGGTTGTCCGCTGCTTCTGGCAATGGCTGCTTTGATCCGGGTGATGGCTTTTTCCAGTTCGTATCTTTTGGCCTCCATCATATCGATTTGGTTTTGTAGAGTTTCCAGGATACTGCTGTTCGTGTTATGAATCAGATTTTCTCTGATTTCTTCCAACGAGAACCCCACCTGCTTTAAAGCAATGATTTTTTCCAGTACCAGAAGGGCTTCTTTATCATATAGTCTGTAGTTTCCTTCTGAATATTCAGAGGGTTTCAGAAGGCCCTTCTCATCATAAAAACGGATGGCTTTCTGAGATACTCCTGCCTTTTGGGCGATTTCGCCCGTTGTCATTTTCTTTGTCATAATTCTTCTCCTTTTAGGTCAATACCACACTGTTTTTAGGTTGCACAGAACGTTCATGTACTTAACGTAAGGGGTCCCCTTAGGGGAGAGTCAAGAGCTTTTTTATAATTATAGCATTTTTTTATGAACTGCATCAGATACTTATTTTGACTTGACAAGGTACCGATATTACAATAGAGTGTAAAAAATTATATTTTATAAATAAAAATACATTTTTTTTGTAGTTTTTTCCAAATAATCTTTAGTATATAAGTGAAAGGTGGTGATACAGGTGTTAGATGAAGAAATAATCGAGCTGTTTTTTGCTCGCTCCGAACAAGCGCTTAAGGAGCTGGAGACAAAATACGGCAAGATGTGTCTGCAGACTTCATATAACATTCTGGGAAATCACTCCGATGCTGAAGAATGTGTTAATGATAGTTATCTTGGTGTGTGGAATGCTATTCCGCCTACAAGACCTGACCCGTTGCTTACATATGTTTTGAAGATAGTAAGAAATGTGTCACTGAATCGTTATCATAAGAATCAGGCACAAAAAAGGAATAGTTCATACGATTTGGCAGTGGATGAGCTTGCTGACTTTTTGGCATCACCTGACAGTGTGGAGAGTGTGATGGAAGCAAATGAATTGACAGCAGTCATCGAACAGTTTTTGGAATCCTTAAACAGCCGCAATCGTGTAATATTCCTTCGGAGATACTGGTTTTTTGATACATACGAGCAGATTGCAACGAAGGTAGGACTATCAGAGAAGAATGTATCGGTGAGATTGACTCGCTTGAGAAAGCAACTAAAAGATTATTTAGAAGAAAGGGGCAACTTCCTATGAAAGAAAATAAAATCGTAGAAGCTGTAGGTAAAGTTGATGATAAGTATCTGAACGAATCAATCAACTTTAAGGCAAAGAAAAGGAATGTGAGTGCCGGAGTAATGGGTTTTGCTGCAATGGCAGCCAGTCTGTTACTGATTTTCGGTATGGGCATGTTTAGAAGTGATGTGAAGGCAAATTCTGTTGTATCTATTGACATCAATCCCAGTATCGAGATTACGGTAAATAAGCATGATAAAGTTGTGGCAACAAATGCTTTGAATGAAGACGCACAGATTGTACTGCAAGGAATGGATCTCAAAAATGTAGATTTGGACATTGCACTGAATGCAATCATTGGTTCCCTTCTGAAAAACGGTTATCTGGATGAAGTTTATAATGTTGTCAATGTATGTGTTGAGAATGATGATGAAGAGCGCGCAGGCGAGCTGGGTGAGAAGGTTTCAGGCGAAATCAGCAGTCTCTTTGATGAAAAGGACTTAATCGGCGGTGTAAATACCCAATTATGTACCAGTAACGATGAAATGAAGAAGTTAGCTGACAGTTACGGCATTTCTGTAGGTAAACTGAATCTGGCACAGCAGGTTTCTGAGAATATGGGTATATCCCTGGATATCGCAGTTGGTCTGTCCATCCCTGAGCTGTGGGATCTTTTGGATGCAGAAAGTGCTGAACTGATTTCTAAGAATGAGGCTCTGCAGATTGCAATTGATGATGCAAAGATTGTAGAGTCCGATATCACACTTGTAAATGTGAAGATTCAGGAAAGCGGCGGTGTATTTATCTATGCCATCAATATTACCGTAGGTGAAAACCATATGTATGAATATAAGGTGGACGCAGTTTCCGGTACCATCTTAGCATGTGAATATTCCTATATCACTGAGGGTGAGACAGGAGATGATGAGGTTGTAGACGGCGATGTTGCTGAAGATGAGGCAACTGAAGAAAGTAAAGACGAGACCGCTGAGGATGAGACAACCGAAGAAAGCAAGGACGAGACCGCTGAGGATGAGGCAACTGAAGAAAGTAAGGATGAAACTGTAGAAGATGAGACAGATTCCTCTGTGGAAGAAGATGCATCTACAGAAAGTACCGAGGAAACAGAGCCCGTTCCTTCCGAGCCTGTAAAGCAGATTACCAAGAAGGAAGCACTGGAAATCGCTTATGCTGATGCCGGTATTGATGAAAATGATGTGAAACTGGAAGAATTAAAGCATAAACCCAAGGAGAAGGAGTATCATATCGAATTCTCAGTTGGTCTGTGTGATTATACCTATATTATCGATGCAGTAGACGGAAGCATTATCCGTACAGAAGTGATTGATAAGACCGGTGCAAGTGATATTACTGCAACCATTCTGCCTGTGGATGAGGCACTTGAACTTGCATTAAATAAATTAGGAATTAAGCTTACGGACTTGGAGAAGTGTGACATTAAGTTTACGAACAAGAAGGAAGGAGCAGAGTATAAGATTCACTTCCATATTGGTAAGGCACATTATGAATATATTGTGAATGCAGTGACCGGTGAAATTACCGAGAAGACACATCCGGCTCCTGTACCTCCTCATGAAAAAGAGGAGGCAGTAAAGCCTGTACCTCCTCACGAGAAAGAAGAAGCGGCAAAGCCTGTACCTCCCCATGAGAAAGAGAAAGCAGAAAAACCTGTACCTCCTCATGAAAAAGAGGAAGCAGCAAAGCCCGTACCTCCTCATGAGAAGGAAGAAGCAACAAAACCTGCTCCTCCTAAGCCTCATGAGAAGCCCTTAGGACCTGAGGACTCTAAAGTGACAATTACTTTTGAATAAACAGTATTTGGAACAGATGTAGTTATATAAACAAGAATCTCCTTTAGTAGTAACTGAAGGAGATTCTTTGTTGTACAGTTACATATTTTGTGTTAGAATATTATGGTATTTGAAAGTAAAACTTTCGCATGGGTTCCGTAAAGGATATTAAATGTATATTTAAGGAGGAAATTCAAATGAAAAACTTACTGGTAGCACAGTCCGGCGGACCGACCGCTGCAATCAATGCCACCGTAGCAGGCGTAATTATGTCTGCATTTACCTCAGGAAAGGTAGATAATGTATGGGGTGCCGTAAATGGTATTAAGGGTGTTTTAGAAGAGCGTTTCGTAGATCTTCGCGAGAAAATCAACGGTACCGATGATCTGGATACTCTGTGCCAGACTCCTGCAGCAGCACTTGGCTCCTGCCGTTTTAAATTAAAAGATCCCGCAGTAGATCCCAGTCAGTACGAAGAGATCGTACGTATTCTCCGTAAGAATGAAATTGCTTATTTCATCTATGTGGGTGGTAATGACTCCATGGATACCGTTGATAAATTATCTGCATTCTGTGCGCAGAAGGGAATTGATGATATCAAGGTAATCGGTGCACCTAAGACCGTAGATAACGACCTGGTAGGTACCGACCATTGTCCCGGTTTCGGTTCAGCTGCTAAGTATATTGCAACTACCTTTGCAGAGTTAGAGAGAGACTGTAATGTATATGATACCAAGGCTGTAACCATCGTAGAGGTAATGGGACGTAATGCAGGCTGGTTAACCGCTGCATCTGCTTTGGCAAGAAACAACGGAGCAAAGGGCCCTAACTTGATTTACCTGTGTGAGCCCGCATTCTCTTTAGAGAAATTCGTAGAGGATGTTCGTAAGCAGTTAGAGACCAATGACAGCGTAGTAGTAGCTATCAGCGAAGGTATCAAGGATGCAAATGGTGTATACATTTCTGAGAGCGTTCAGAGTGGTGCAGTAGATAATTTCGGTCACAGCTATATTGCAGGAAGTGCAAGAGTATTAGAGGATGTAGTACGTCGTGAAATCGGCTGTAAGGTTCGTTCCATCGAATTGAACTTAATGCAGCGTTGTGCAGCACATGTTGCAAGTGCTACAGACATTCAGGAATCCAAGATGCTTGGTTTAACAGCATGCCAGTTAGCATTAGACGGAGAAAGCGGCCTAATGGCAGCAGTAGAGAGAATCAGCAGCGCACCTTATCAGGTTCAGTTCAAGGGTATTCCTGTATGCGATGTTTCCAATAAGGAAAAGAAAGTACCTGCAGACTTTATCAATGCGGAAGGTAATGATGTTACTGACAAGATGATTGAGTACCTGTCTCCCCTTATCCAGGGTGAAAACCGTGTGGTATACGAGAACGGTATTCCTAAGCATATTGCATTATATTAAGCAGAGAAATACCATGTGAACAGGTTGTTTGTGGTTGCAAAACAGAAAATTCTATCAGATATGTTAGATTAGTTGATTATTTGCTTCCTTAGCAGTATGATTACATCAACAAATAAAACAACAAGTTCATTGGAGGATATGAAAATGAAGAAGTGGAACACACCTGTAGTAGAAGAATTAAACATCACCGAGACCGCAAATGGTTTCTTCCCTTTCTGGAAGGAAAGTTGTCTTACTGACGATGTAATTGATTGTGGCAATGGCGGCAACGAGAACGGTGGCAGCAATAAGGGTGATGATGAGCAGGCTCCTGAAGAGTTCTTCTCATAAGAAAAATATTGCAATGAAAGGTCCTTGTCAAAGTATTTGACAAGGACTTTTTTTTATGCCTGCAGATGTGTTATAATGTAAAAGAATGGTTTCTTTAAGTTATATGAAAGCTTGTACGGATAGATGCAGAATGTTTCAAAAGATGGTGAAAGTATGAGGATATTGTATGAGTGGGATATATGGATTTTTAAATTTTGAAGATAATGGGAACTTAAATCAGGATGATATTGCAGGTCTTGCTCTTTGGAACAAGGCGTACGGAAATATAACAGAAGAAAGTTTTTTCAAAAACAATTTGGTTTTGGGATGTTGTTATGAAAAGCTGTCTGATGGGGCTGTCAAAAGTATGCCTGTTTTAAAACGTGATGGAAGATATGCGGTAATTGATGCGTTGTTATATAACAGAGAAGAGTTAATAGGAAAAGGACAGTTTGAAGGAGTGCTTTCAGATGAAGAACTGATTCTGGCTTATGTGGAAAAGTATGGTATGGACGGGCTGAAGGATATAAATGGTGATTTCAGCGGGGCAATCTATGACGAACATGAGAGAAGACTGATTCTCTTTCGGGATCATATGGGGGTACGTCCTTTATTTTACTTTGCAAATAATAAAGGGGTTGCTTTTTCTACAGATATACGCGGATTGTTGGCCATGGAGCAGGTTGATTCTGCAATAGATGAGAGATGGCTGTGGAAGACGGTTGTAAGCGGTGCTGTAATGGGAACGGAGAATACGGGATTTGCACATATATTATGTGTGAGGCCGGCAACATACATAACATTTGATTATGGTAATAAGGAGCTGCAGATGGATAAGATTGCCTATTGGCGTCTCGGCAGCAAAAAGATACGTCTTTCTTCTGAAACAGCGTATATTGAGAAAATGCGGGAGTTAATCACAGACTCCTTGAAAAGGAGACTGGATGCGGTATCAGGATTGGTCGGAGCAGAGTTATCAGGCGGACTTGATTCCGGCGTGATAGATATTTTGATTAGTCGTATGGGGCGTGAATGTACTTATTTTTCATGGTCAGCATCTCCTGAAGAAATTCCGTATGCAGAAGATGATGAAAGAATAATCATTGAGGACATATGTAAACAGGAGAATATTACCTGCAATTACGGAAAAGCTTCTTTGCGACTTGATGAACAGAGTATTATTGCTGAAAAGACGCGTAAAATTGGAATAAATGTGGATATGGAAGATGGCACTGCCATAAGATATGTGTTACCGCAATATATTAATACTCTTCAGATTGCAGAGGCGGGGCAATTTGTAAACAGAACCGGTGCGAAGGTGGTGTTTACCGGACACGGCGGAGATGAAGGTGTCAGTCACCGATGTAATGCGTATGAGATGTTTCATCATGGAGAATATTATCATTATCTCAGATATATGTGGGGGACAACTCATGGAGAAAAACGTAGAATTTACAAAACATTAAAGAGGTGTTACCAGAATATAAGAAAGACCGGCAGGATGTTAAAAGAAAACTATATTGCGCCCTTCTCGGTAAAAGAGTTGTTAACAAAAGAGTTTTACGAAAAGTTTTCAGCAGAAAAAGGGCAGGTATTAACTTTTGCATATGATGCAGTCAAGTATATTGAAAGTGGCGGAAGCCGTGACAGATTGGAAGTTGTAGCGTTATTAGGAGCCTATAGCGGTGTCAGATACATAGTTCCCTATTTGGACTACAGAGTGATTGATTATGCGGTTTCCATTCCAAGACATATGTTTTTAAAGCATGGCAAGAATCGCTATATTTTTAGAGAGGCGTTTAAAGATATAATGCCGGAATCTCTTTATAGACTTACTGCCAAGCAAAGTAACAGTTGGAATAATGCAGTAAAGATACCAAAGAAGCCGGAGGACTATCTAAAAGAAAAAGAGACGATGGTGGGTATGCTGGATAAAACTTACTGGAGCAAATATCTGGATTTTGATAGGATTGAGCAGTGGATGAGAGCGAAGGAACAGGCTGACCATGAATATGAAAAGGGAATGTCCAGACATATATCGAATTGTATTAAAATGCAGAATGTAGTGCAGCGTTCAAAGCTGGTCGGCAAAAAAACGATTGCCGACAAATGATTGTGGAAATGCGTTTTCGGAGGAAATCATGAAAGATAAAAAAACAATTTTGATTATCTGTTTGTCCATACTGGTACTGGTATTAATTGTTTTTCTGGCATACTTTGCAGGTGCGTATGCCGGGATGCGTAGTGTAACAAAAGGTGCAGGAGAATCACCTTCTGTTAAGCAGGAATCGGACATATCAGAGGATAAGGAGAAACATCCGGATGAAACATTTTCAGAAGAAATGCCTTCAGAAGAAAGAGAGTCCCTGTCTGGGGAAGATTCTTCCATAGAAGATGAGACATCAGAGGAAGAGATAATACAGGATGGAGGACTTGTGGTAAAGATTAATACCGCCAATACATGGGGTGAAAATCCTGTAAACAGTCAGCTGGATATTATTTTGGAGAATACAACCGACAAAGACATTGCCGGATGGGAAGTGCGCATTAAGGTAGGAAATGGTGCGGATGTACAAAGTGGCTGGCGCTGCAAATATGCAGTGCAGGACGGAGAACTTATTTTGACCAGCGAGGAATATAACTATACAATTCCGGCAGGCGGCGCCTGTGATATGGGAGTGATTATGTATGATATCACCGGTGATTTGTCCTATACAACCAAGATACTGGGCACACAGCAAGCTTCCGGAGACAATGCCGGTCAAAATAACAATCAGAACAGCCAGCAGAACAATAACCAGAACAACAATCAGAATACGCAGGCAAATGCGGGTGCGCTGGAAGTTCCTGCCCCCACTACTGATGACTGGCTCCATGTAGAAGGCAACAAAATCGTGGACAGTAAGGGCAAGCAGGTGTGGCTTACAGGTGTGAACTGGTTTGGTTACAATACAGGTTCCAATATTTTCGACGGCCTTTGGAATTCCGATTTGAATGAATCTATCCAGAGTATTGCCAATCATGGTTTTAACCTGATAAGAGTGCCCATGTCCGCAGAACTGATTTTGCAGTGGAAAAGCGGACAGTATCCCACTGCTAATTTTAATCAGGCAACAAACCATTATCTGGTAAATATGAACAGTCTGGAAATTTTTGATTATGTGGTTGGGCAGTGTCGTGCAAACGGCATAAAGATTATGATTGATATTCATTCAGCAAAAACAGACAGTATGGGGCACATGTACAATATGTGGTATAACGGCGACATTACCACGGAGAAATATCAGGAAGCCCTTGTTTGGATGGCACAGCGTTATGCAAAGGATGATACAATTATTGCGTATGATTTGAAGAATGAGCCGCATGGTAAACCCTATGAAAGTGATAAGGCTATCTGGAATGATTCAAAAGACAAGAATAATTGGAAGCATGTGGCAGAGCAGACGGCCCTTATGGTACTTGAGAAAAATCCCAACGTACTGATCATGGTGGAGGGTACGGAGATTTATCCTGTTAATATCAGGAAGAACGGAGATTATTCTTCCACAAACGATGCAGATTATTACTTTAACTGGTGGGGTGGCAATTTAAGAGGTGTGGCTGATTATCCTATTGATTTAGGGAAACATCAGGACCAGCTGGTGTATTCACCACATGATTACGGTCCTGCGGTATATCAGCAGCCCTGGTTTGCAAACGGCTATGATTATGAGTCATTGTACAGGGATTGTTGGCGCGACAATTGGTTGTATATCCATGAGGAAAGCATTGCACCGTTGCTCATTGGTGAATGGGGCGGTTTTATGACGGAGCCTAATCTTACCTGGATGACCCATATGAGAACGCTGATTTCCAATTATAATCTTCATCATACATTCTGGTGCTTTAATGCCAATTCCGGGGATACCGGAGGATTGGTAAAGGATGATTTCAAGACCTGGGATGAAGAGAAGTATGCCTTTGTGAAGGAAGTATTGTGGCAGCAGAACGGAAAGTTCGTTGGACTGGACCATGAGATTCCTTTGGGCGCGGCCGGAAACGGAATCACACTGAACCAGGCAAAAGGATTAAACCGATAAACGAAAGTGACACTTATTAATATGTGGAGATATTATTATCTGATAGTGGTAAACCTGTTTGGGTTTGCTAAAATGATAAGCAAAATGCGAAAGATTGCGCAGGAGGATACCTGTTCCGAAAAAGAGCGTTATGAATATCTGCAATACATAGTGGATGTAATGCAAAAAAAGGGACATACCCGTACGGAAGTCTATGGTGCAGATAAGCTACCGAAGGAAGGGGGATATGTAATGTATCCCAATCATCAGGGTAAATATGATGCATTCGGAATTGTAGGGGTACATGAACAGCCCTGTACCGTGATCATGGATAAGGCAAAGTCCTATGATATCTTTATCAAAGATGTGATTGATATGCTAAAAGGAAAGCGCCTGGATAAAGAGGACGTAAAGCAGGCGCTTGGAATTATTTTAGAGACTGCAGAAGAAGTAAAGCAGGGCAGACGCTATATTATTTTCCCGGAGGGTGAATATAGTAAAGAGAAAAAGAATACCTTGGCTGATTTTAAAGCAGGCTGCTTTAAGGTTTCGATGAAATCCAAAACACCTATTGTGCCGGTAGTGCTGATTGATTCCTATAAAGCATGGAACAGTTCCATTATAGGAACTGTCACTACCCAGGTTCATTTTTTGGAACCTATTCCTTACGAAGCATACAAGGAAATGAAAACCACTCAAATTGCAGCATTGGTACGCGAAACAATACAGAAAAAAATAGATGAGATAACGAAAGAGTAATATAACAAAATGAATTATGAAAGCCATCAGAAATAAAGTCTGATGGTTTTTATAAAAGGGGTACAATATGAACAAGCATGCATACCATGAAACGGTTGTATACGATAATTTCTATGAAATGTTACATGGACTACACCGGAAACATTCAGGTGATACAGCCATTCAGTTCCTGAAGAAGAACCGGTTAATTACATTTACTTACAAAGAATTATTGGAACAGGTGAGCAGTCTGTTTGGCTATTTCATAAAAAGAGAGTATCGAAACTGTCATATCGGTATTTTATCAGAAAATCGATATGAATATGTTGCGATATATTTAGCTTCGGTTTTTGAAAATGTGATTGCACCAATTGATAAAGAGATTACGACAGAGGCTTTGGAGAGCCTTTTGCAGCAATTTGATATTAAAGTCTTGTTTTATACCAACAAGACAAGAAAACTTGTAGAATCCCTTTCTGAGATATCCGGGATTGAGTTTATCAATATGGATGAAGTGTACGATGTAATAATGCAGGAAGCATTTGCAGTGGAAACATTTTTGGAAACAGTAAAAAATGTTCCCAAGGAAAAATTTTCGGTATTGGCATTTACGTCGGGAACAACGGGAGAGTTAAAGGGTGTTATGCTGTCCCAGTATAATATTTTGTCCAATTTAAGAGCGGCACTGGAACATAATATTTTAAAAAGTCCGCTTTTGTTGATATTGCCCATGAATCATACCTATGGTTTTAATCCGGGAGTACTGACCACGCTTTACAATGCGGGTACATTGTGCATTAATACGGATCTGAAATATTTTGTCAGGGACCTGAAGTATTTTAATCCTTACTACATAGGTGTAGTTCCTATGGTAGCTGAGGGAATCTATAATAATATTTTGCGCGAGGCCAAAAAGAAGAAAAAAGATAAGCTTTTGCAAAGAATGATAAAAATCAGCAACTTTTTGCTGAAATATAAATTGGATGTGAGAAGACTATTTTTTGGCAATCTGATTAACAAGAGACTACGGATGATGGTATGCGGAGGCGCAGCATTAAATCCATTTTATGTAGAAAGATTTGCAGAACTGGGAATCATTTTGTTAAATGGTTATGGACTTACCGAATGTTCTCCCCTGGTGGCAGTGAACAGGGAGGTTCATAATGTACCCGGAAGTGTGGGTACCATTATCAGGGAGAATGCGGTTAAAATTGCTCCGGATGGTGAAATAATGGTAAAGGGACCCAATGTGATGCTGGGATATTATAAAGATGAAGAGGCTACAAGTGCATGTATGGAGGATGGCTATTTCAAAACAGGTGATTTCGGATATGTAGAGGGGAATATTCTCTATGTTACAGGTAGAAAGAAGAATTTAATTATTTTAGAGAATGGTAAGAATTTCTCACCGGAGCAAATCGAAAATAAGCTCTTGGAAATTCCCTATATAAAGGAATGCCTTGTCACCACCAGAAGGCAGGAAAAGAACTCCATCATTATCGCAAAAATTTTTCTGGAAGAGGCGGATGGTGCAGCAGAACAAATATGTCCGGAAGGAGAAAAACAATTAAAGCTTCTTGAGGAGGACATAAAGGCTGTGAATGCCGGATTTCCGGATTATATGCACATTGATGATTATGAAATCATGACAGAAGAATTTGAAAAGAACAGTACGAAAAAAATTGTGAGGAAAAAATATGTTGAATGATTTTAGAGCAATCATGAAGGAATATTATGGGATAAAAACAGTGGAGCTTCATTCTAATTTCAAAAAGGACTTTGATTTGAACTCCTTTGATTTTGTTAATCTGATCTGCATTATTGAAGAAAAATATGGTGTAGAGATAGAAGAGAGCAAATATCGGGAGTTGAATACAGTGGAAGATTTGATTCAATATCTGGAATCGCTGAGATAAAGTAAGGGTATACAGAAGGGATATCTGTAATGGAGATAGTAGAAGTAAAAACAAAAAAGCAGCAAAAAGAATTCTTAAAGTTTCGAAAGGAAATATATCAGGCGAATCCTTTATTTGTGGATAATAATTCGTTCATGTTAAAGGAACTTTTTGCAGGGAAAACGAGCTTTACAGAGCAAAAAGTCATACATGCTTTTCATGTAGAGGAGGCTGGCAGGATATTATGTCAGGCTTTGATTGTTTATGCCGGCCAACTGCCGGAATATGTTCAGTTGTGTTTTTTTGAGAGCAGGCAGGGACAGGAAGCGGCAGTTAAGCTTCTTGTGGACAAAGCAATGGAGATAGGGAAACAGTATCACTGCAAAAAGCTGGTAATCGGCTTGAATGGTCATGTGAATTATGGACTGGGATTTCTATGCAGTCATTATGATATACCCAATTCCTTTTCTGCAAGTATCAATCCGGCCTATTATAATGCCTATTTTGAGCAGTTGGAATGTGAGCAAATATACCTGAATACATATAAAATCCATACTTTTGAGAGCAAAATAAAAAAATATCAAAGTATGATTAACAAAATAAATCGCAGCTATACTTTTCGCCATTTTGATAAAAAAGAGTTTGAGTATTATTCGAAGATTTATACGGATTTAAACAATGTATGTTTTGCACAGCATAGGTATTATTATCCCCGTACCTATGAGGAAGACAGGGAAATGCTAAAGGAACTGTTCCTTTTTATGAGGGAGGATTCCATTATTTTTGCTTTTGATGGAGACAAGCCGGTGGGATTTGTTATGTGGTATCCCGATTTTAATAAGCTGGTAAAAGCGGGAGATGCCTTTGGGGCAAAAGAATTCGTGAAGAATTTGTTTTTTTATCGGAAGATTAAAACCGGAAAGGTAATGGAATACGGTATTTTGGAAGAATACAGAAAAAGCGGATTGCCTATAGGACTGGTTTATCAGGTGTTTCTGGGACTGCAAAAATATGGCATGAGAGATGCGGAGAGTTCCTGGATATTGGAGGAAAACGCAGATTCCGGCAGTATCTGCAAGGCATTGTGTGATGAAGAATATAAAAGGTATGTGGTGTATGAAAAAGCAATCGGATGCTAATTTCAGAGTGTTTCACAGTGATTCTTTTAAAGAGGTTTTGAATCATTTGGAAAAGGAAGGAAAAAGCAGTTTTCACTATCCCTTTGATGAGAAACTGCTAACCTTACTGAAAGCGGAGAATAAGTTTGAACAGGAATATTTTTATATAGAGAACGGGCAGGATTATGCATTCTTTATTGTGTATAAAATGAAGATGGATATTTTTACTTTTGGTAAGCTGAAATGCCTTATAAACATGAATGTCATCGGATATCCCTGTTCCTTAAGTGAGCAGGGCTACATAACCAATAACGAAGAACTGATGCTTGGGTACATTGAAAAAATGAAGGGGGCTAAACTGATTCTGAATGTAGGAAGGCCATCGCCTACGCGTCATTTTACGGTTGGTGAGACATTACCTACCTGCATGTTTTTCAATACTTTTCATACGCCTAAGGACTATTTGAATTCCTTACGCAGCTCCTATCGCAGGAGGATTCAGCTTGCAATCAATAAATGCAGGGGAATCCGTGTACAGGAGCTAAAAGACGAAACCGGGAATATACATAAGTTATATCTCAATACCTACAATAAATCCGGCTATAAGCTGGAAAGACTGGAACCGGGCTTTTTTGAAGCTGTGGATGCAGTGAAGTTAGGGTTTATGGAGGAAGGAAAAATCAGAGGATTTGTGCTTCTGAAAATGGTTGAGGATAAACTTATTTTTATGCTGTGCGGAATGGATTATACACAGGAAACGGCAGACCTGTATTATTATATGCTTTATATCATTATTTGTTATGGAATAGAGAGAAGATGTAAGGTCATAGATTTGGGACAGACCTCAGAAGAAACGAAGATGAAATTGGGTGCTGTTTTGGAAAAAAGGTATTTTTATGCGCACCACTCCAATAAGGTGCTGAATGCGGCTGTAAATGTGGGGAAGGGATTGCTGGAATATAAATATCAATTCCCTGAATTTCATGTGTTTAAAACGGAGTGAACAAATGAGAGTATTGTTAGTAAAGCCTGAATTTAAAAATGTGTTTACAAAATTGTCGTTAATCACTACAGAGCCCTTGGAATTAGAGTATATGAGTGCCATATGTAAGCAGCATGATGTAGAGGCTGCTATATGTGATTTGACAATTAGGGGAAAGTCCCTGCATTATATGTTAAAGAAATTCAGACCGGATATAGTAGCCATGACGGCAAATTTTGTACATATTTATTCTATTAAAAACTACGTGCGTGCAATAAAGCAATTTGACCCTGAAATAGTTACCATTGTAGGTGGACCCCATGCGGAGGTTATGCCGGAGGATTTTCAGTTTAGGGGAATGGATATAATCTGTCATAGCGGTGGTTTTAAACCTTTTGAGAGGATTATAACCGGTGACTATACAGGTGATTATCAGGATATCAAGGGAATTTGTTATTATAAGGACGGAGAGTGGATAACAAATGAGAGAGAAGTTTTTGATATTACTACATTGCCTTTTCCTGACAGAAGTCATTTCCGGAAGAATTTAAAAAAGTATAAGTATGTAACGATGAAACCCTGTGCCATTCTTAAGGCCAGCTACAGCTGTCCCCACAATTGCAATTATTGTTTTTCTACGCTGTTAAACGGTGGGAATTACATCTGTCGTGAGCCACGGGAGGTAGTGGAAGAGATTAAGACCATACCCTGCGATAATGTCTGGATTGTGGATGATACTTTTTATGTAAATACGGAAAAACTGGATGCCTTCATCGAATTGGTGGAAAGAGAAAAAATCAAGAAAAATTTCTCCCTCTATTTCCGGGCAGATTTTATTGCAAACCATCCGGAACATATGAAGCGACTTGCTGCAATCGGTGTAACCCTGTGTGCTGTAGGGTTAGAAGTGATAGATGATGAGGTACTGGAGAAGTACAACAAAAAAAGCAGTGTTCCCATTATACTGAAGGCGCTGGAGACGTTAAAGGAAAGCGGTATTACCTGCATCGGTCTGTTTATGATTGATATTGATGCGGATAAGAGCTATTTTAAGAAACTGTATCAGTTTATAAAAAAGCACGAACTGTATTTGTCCACCATATCCATATTGACACCCATGCCCGGTACGGAGCAGTTTGAAAAGTACAAGGAGCGGATTGTTACATCGGATTACAGAAAATGGGACTTTGTGCATCTGACAATTGAACCTACACAGATGAGTAAACGCACTTTTTATACAGAGTTTTACAAATTATATGTAAAGCTTGCGCTACTCATTGTAAAAAAGAGAGTGTTATCCTTCTCATATGTAAGGGCGGCAATGGTTGCATCAATAGATTATTGGGCAGAAATAATAAAGGATTTGCGGAGGCAAAAATAATGAATTATAAAGTGTGGGAAAATCTGGCGCACAAATACAATCATCTTTGGGTACAAAAATATTCCCTGGGACCTACCAGGAGAGAAGTGATGAAAATTGTATGCCCTCTTTTGGCACAGAATCCGGAGTTGAAGATTTTAGATATTGGTTGCGGTACAGGACAATTGATTGGAGAAATCTGTAAAGAATATCCTGAGGTGAACTATCTGGGAATTGATGTTGCCGCAAATATGATTGATGTTGCAAAGAGTAATAATGAAGGAGCGAACATAAAATTTCAGATTTGTGCAGTGGAGGAATTTGGCTCGGAGGAAATCTATGATATCATTATCTGTACCCATGCATTTCCGTACTTTCCCGATAAAGGGGAGATGCTTAAGAAAATATCCGGACTGTGTAAGGAGAACGGCAGGGTAATCATCGTGAACTCTTCCACTAATAGTGTGAAGGACTGGCTGATTAATTTGGGGCTAAAGACAACCACAAGTAAGGCGCAGTATCTTTCTATTGAAGAGATGAAGAAATTATTTGAGGCAGCAGTGTTGAAGGTAAAGGATGTGCAGATTATCAGAGAGAGATGGTACATGCCCACAATTGCGCTGTTTCATTTAGAGAGGTAAACAAATGAAGGTATTGTTTATACGACCAAAGCCCCATAAGGATACCATAGGTCTGCAAAATGTAATGATTTGTGAACCGCTGGAATTGGAGTATCTTTCGTCCAATATTGAGGCGTTTGGACATGAATCAGAAATCGTGGATATGATTTTGGAGAAAAAGAAAATATCCTATTTTTTGGAGAAACATAAACCGGATGTGGTGGGATTAACCGGATATATAGCCCATGTAAATGTGATAAAGGACTATGCTAAGCAGGTGAAGGATTATGATTCGAATATCAGGGTAGTAGTAGGTGGTGTACACGCGGAAGTGAATCCACAGGATTTCGAATCAAAATATATTGACTATATCATAAGGGCTAATGGGATACGGACTTTTATCGAACTACTGAATAAGCTGGAGAACAAAGAGTCTGCGGATGAAATAGCATGTGTGTATCATAAGGAACGACCGGCAGCAAAGAAGGAAAATGAGTTTACGTACCTTTTCCCGGACAGGGATAAGGTGCAGAAATATCGTTCCGGGTATTATTATATGTTTCATCGCAATTGCAGTCTGATAAAAACCTCTTTCGGGTGCCCGTACCAATGTAAATTCTGTTTTTGCAGGCAAATAACAGATAATCAGTATTTTACCAGAACCCTGGATAATATTATTGCTGAGCTGGAAACTGTGAAAGAGAAGGAAATCTATATTGTGGATGATGACTTTCTGGTAGACCGGGAGAGAATTCTGCAATTTTGTGATTTACTGGAAGCGCATAAAATCGATAAGCGATATCTGATTTATGCCAGGGCGGATTTTATAGCCGGTAATGAGGATGTGATTAAACGCTTTAAAGAAGTAGGATTACGAGCCGTTATCGTGGGACTGGAGTCCTGTGACAGTCATGAATTGGTGGATTATAATAAAAAGACACTGGTTTCTACCAATGAAGCGGCGGTTGCAATATTACATAAATACGACGTGGAATGCTACGGAACCTTTATTTTAGGGTTGGATTGGGAAAAGAAGGATTTTGATGCCTTAGCAAAATGGATTAAGAAGCTGGGACTGGTATTTGTAAATTTGCAGCCTCTGACGCCCCTTCGCGGCACGGATTTGTACGAGCAGTATAAGAAGGATTTTATCATTCGTGAGGATGAGTATGAAAAATGGGATTTAGCACATCTGGTAGTCAGACCATCCAAGATATCCGTCCGAAAATATTATTATTATACGATTTTGCTGTATTATAAAATCACGGTAAATCCGAAATCGGCCTGGTATATGATCAGGAAGTATGGCTTACATGATACCTTGAAGCTCAGTGTAGGCGCTTTTAAAGTAAATTTACAGTATGCGAAAAAATTGATTGGAGGTAAGTGATGAAGGTTTTATTGGTCAGACCACATATTAATAAGAAAATTACAACCGTAAAGAAGTTCATGTTTGGGGAACCCCTTGGAATTGAGTGTGTGACTACGATTCTCAAAGAACTGGGACATGAAGTATTATTGGTGGATTTTATGGCAGAATCCCATAGAAATCTTAAGAAGTATCTCAAGAATTTCAGGCCGGATGTGGTAGGCTTTACATCCCAATGCAGTGATATCACAAATGTGTTATATCTTGCAGAGAAAACAAAAAAATATAATAACAAAATAACGGTCATTGTAGGCGGTATACAGGCAACCATAACACCGGAGGCTTATTTCAACAGACATGTGGATTATGTTTTTAAATCGACCACAAGAGAGAATTATAAGGCTTTAATGGAGCAGATTGAGAATAAAACCGATGAAGAAATCATGGGTATTTTCAGCAAAAAACTGCAGTATCAGTCTACTTTGCCGTCCTGTCAGAATGAGTATGTGAAGCCGGACAGAGAGGCTTCATGTAAGTATCGCCACAAATACAAATACGGCGGATACCAGCCCTATGCAACAATCCAGACCTCCTATGGTTGCAGAAATCACTGTACCTTCTGTATCAGAAGAAAGCTGGAAGGCCCCGGCGTGACAGAACGCCCCATTGAAGAGGTAGTAAAAGAAATTGCTGAATTAAAAGAAGATACGGTAATGATTTGTGACAGTGATTTCCTGATTAATGAAGAACGTCTGGTTCGATTTTTAGACATAGTAGAAAAAGAGAATATTAAGAAAACCTATATCTGCTATGGTAGTGTCAACAGCATTTTGGAGAAAGAAGCTCTTTTTGAACGCCTGTCCCGTAATGGTGTAAAGGCAGTGATTGTGGGTCTGGAGAGCTTTAGTGATGCATTTTTAAAATCATACAATAAAAGTGCAACTTTGGACGATAATTACAAGGCTGTGCAGGTGCTGAAGCGAAACGGAATTGCTACCTGGGGAACCTTTATATTACATCCGGATTTTTCAAAAGAGGATTTTAAAACCTTCCGAAAGTATTTAAAGTATTTGCAGCCGGAAATGATTTCTTTCACACCTCTGGTGCCCCATTTCCTGACACCTTTATACAAGCAGTATGAGGACAGGCTTATTTATCCCAGGGATGATTATGAAAAATGGAGCTTTGGAGATGTTATCATTTATCCCTCCAAAATGTCTCTGCGCAGATATTATTTTGAAGTGCTTAAGATAGGTGTGCCGGCAAACTTTAATTTATGCACAATTAAGTATTGTCTGAGAACCTTTTCTTTTAAGCAAAATTTCGGATTGATATTCGGATTTGACCAGATACTGAAGGTTTATTTAAAAAATATGTTTAAGGGAAGTAAACGATGAGAAGCCACATAACAATTTATTCAGGTGTAGATAAAAACGGAAATAAGGAGACTTATGATAAAATAACCTTGCATCTGGGAGAGGTTGTTTCTATTGTGGGGCATACGGGAAGCGGAAAGACATTGCTTATATCCGATATTGAGCAATTGTCTCAAAGGGACAGCGTCTCACAGAGACTGGTAATGATTGATGATGAACTTCCTGACTTTGAGGAGCGTTTTGATCCTGAGAAAAAGCGTATAGCAATGATTACGCAAAACACCAAATGTGTTTCCGATTTGACAGTTTCTGAGTTTTTAACAATTCATGCCAAATCACGTAATATTTACGAAGCAGAGCTGATTACCCGGGTAATTACCCTTGCAAATAAGTTTACGGGAGAGTCTGTTGCAGGAGAAACAAAGGTAACAGAATTGTCGGGTGGACAGACCAGGGCTCTATTGTTTGCGGATGCTATCCTGATAGGTGCATCACCGATTATATTGGTGGATGAAATCGAAAATGCCGGTATTAACAAAGCGGAAATACTTAAGCATGTGAGAAATGAGAACAAGCTGGTAATCTTTGCATCCCATGACCCGAGTATCGTATTGCAGACGGAAAAAAGAATTATCATGAAGAACGGTGCAATTGAAAGAATAATTGAGCATTCGGATGAAGACAAGGATGTGCTGAAACTGGTTCTTCAGGCAGATCAGATGATTAAGCAGGTACAGGAAAAACTTCGTGATGGTTTGGAACTAAGTGGTTTAGCGATAAAGGAGGCGTGGATGAAATGAAACTTTTATTAGTCGGGGGTCCCCCTTCTACCGGTAAAACAACGGTTGTACAGAGGATTATAGAAAAGCGGAAAGATAAGTATAAGATCGCATATTTAAAAATGGATGTGGTGGCAGCCTATGAAGAAGAGCTGATGCGTGAAAAGTATGGGATAGAAGCACGGACCGTGTACGCCGGAGATTTGTGCCCGGACCACGCAGAAGTAATGATATTAACGGATGCAGTCAGATGGGCAAAGGAAGTAGCGGCAGACTTATTGATTGTGGAAAGTGCCGGACTGTGTTTGCGTTGTTCGCCTTATTTGAATCAGGGTGTGGGCGTAGTGGTGCTTAGCATGCTGTCCGGTCTGCATTCCGTGGATAAAATGAAGCAGTTAATTTGTTTTGCGGATGTGGCTGTTCTGACTATGAATGATTTGGTATGTCAAGCAGAAAGGGAAGTATATATCAAGAAACTGAAAAGCTCTTTTGAATACCTGAAAGTAATGGAAACCAATGCGTTACAGGGTATTGCGATAGAATATTTGTGCAGTATAGTGGATGCTTCCGAAGAGATAGATATTAACACATTAGAATTAAAAGGGAATCCCCCGCTGGGAACATGCTCTATTTGCATGGGAAGTAAAAAGGTGGGGTGGAAAAACCATTACGGTGTGGTACGGCAGATGGATAGTAATGTATCCGATTACATGTATAGAGGTGACTGATATGCAGCATGAGGGACAGGATAGAAATTGCGGTTTGTGTGGAGAAAGAAGCTGTAAGGATTTCAGGGAGAGCCTGGAAAGAGGACACCGGCAGGAGATGGAATGTCCTTTTGGTAGTTTAGGTCCGCAGGAACAGTACAATGTGTCGGAAGTTGGTGAAATACAGCATGAGGAAGACGCCCATTTGGATTTTCATAATAACGTTTATGATTTTCTGTTAAAGCCTATCGGTGAGGAGCCTTCGGCGAGAAAAATCATCAGACCCTTTCGGACGGACCTGATTGAGAAACTGGATATTAAGGCGGGAGATATTGTAGTTGCCAGACCTATGGGCGCCGGCTGTCCGGTTACCCATGTATTAAAGGTCTATGAAGTGGATGAATTGGCAGGGCTCCTGTATACATGGGTAGTCGGCCCCCAGTATTCAAGGGGAAAAGAAGTGAAAGATATCAGAGCATATGCCATGGTTGGCTTTGAAGGCATTGCAGATGATATACTAAATCATCCCAAGGTAGGTAAGGCGGCAGGGTTTATGCCGAATTTCTGCATGCTGAGGCTGACTCATCACGGACTGGTCAATAAGGTGTTAAATACAAGTGAGGGTCTGTTAGTTCGGATAGAAGATATTCATATAGCCAAGTTCTGAGAAGGAAAGGGACGTTATATGGGAAAGCAAAAAAAGATCAGGATACTCTTAGGGATGGCAGCAGTGGGACTTGTTGCGGTTTTTGTTATGTGCTTCTCAAGGTTATCAGGCACACTGCCGAAGCCACAGGTGACGGGAGGACTTCGGGGAGAAATGGGGATTGATAAAAATATCAATGAGGAGAGTATTGATGATTATCTGAACCGTGAAGATAGTGTGTATTACGATATGAGAATGTTGGTAGATGTTGCAGAGTATGAAAACATTGGCGGGGATTCCTACCTGTCCGGCTTTGTAAAGGGCTTTGAAGTGATACCATACCCGTTTCTTGCTACAGTAGAGGGACTTCCGCAAGAGGTGGGGGCACCTTATAGCGGAAACACATTGTATACGATTAATGAAAACGGAGAGTATATTGCAAACTACCGGGAATCCATGGAAATTTTAGAATATTTTTTCCCGAAGGATAAAAAAATTTTTCTGATGTGTGGCGGTGGCGGATATGCAGGAATGACAAAGAAGATGCTGACCTCACTGGGCTGGGATGCTGATAAAATATATAATGTAGGTGGTTACTGGTATTATGACGGCAGCAATAATGTTTCTGTGAAAGATGAAACTGCCCATGAAGTACGCTATGATTTTTGGAAAGTAACTTATCACGATATTCCTTTTGAGGAGTTACATGAGGTTGACCGGTGAAGAAAAAGTGGAAAATAATTATACCGGGATTTGTGATATGCATTATCCTGGTAATTGTAGTTATTCAGAGGAATTTAGTAGAAAAGACAAGTAATTTTATGTTCTATTTGGAGGAAAAGTATTACGGAAACAATACTTTTATTGAAATAGGAGCAGATGAGCTGGAAGCGTTAGTGGAGCAAAAGGAGTCTTTTGCCGTGTTTGTTCATCAGCCCTTTTGCAGTGCGTCCTATTCCTTCAATAGAGTTTTGACAGAATTTGCAGAGGAACATCAGATTAGTTTTTATAAAATAAGATTTGAAGATATGGAAGACAGCAGTCTGGGAAAACATGTGAAATATTACCCGTCTTTTGCGATTTATTATGAAGGTGAGGTCGTGGCATTCCTGGATGCAGAAGCGGATGAAGATTTGCCATATTATAAAGGGGCAGATGAATTTGGACAGTGGTTTGGTAAATATGTTACGTTTGAAAACAGATAAGCGGAGGATGAGGAAATAAAACGCGTATGAAGAAAAAAATTTTACTAATTCAACCAACACCTTATGATCAGCATGGGAATTTGGTAAAGAAGAACAGACTGTTTTTTGTGGGATTGGCACTACCGCTGCTTGCAGCACTTACGCCGGATGAGTATGAAGTGGAGCTCTGTTATGAGACCATTGAAGAGGTTCCTTTTGATACGGATGCTGATTTGATTGGAATCAGTAGTATGGGGCATGCGGTTATGAGAACCATTGATATAGCCAAGAAGTTCAGAGAACTTGGTAAAACGGTTATTCTCGGTGGGTATATGGTAAGTTTAATGCCGGAAGAAGCACAAAAGTACGGCGATGCTGTAATGATTGGTGATGCAGAAGAAACATGGGCAGAAATGCTCAGTGACTATGCAAAAGGAGAACTGAAAAAGGTTTATTACAAAAAACTGACGGAATTGAAAACACCACTTCCCAGATATGAGCTTCTTTTGAATAAGAAAATCGGCAATTTTTTACCGGTTCAGGCAGGAAGAGGATGTCCCAAAACCTGTAGCTTTTGTTCCGTCTATTGCCTCTATCGCGGTCAATATCTCAAGAGAAGTATTCCTGAGGTGATTCGAGACATAAAAAGAGTAAAGGAGCTGGGCTTTAAACAGTTTTTACTCCTAGATGATAATATTTTTTCCAATCGTGATTTTGCCATTGAGTTATGCGCAGAAATAAAGAAATTGAAGATGAAGTGGATGACCCAGTGCTCTATTGATATAGCGAAGGATGAAGAGCTGTTGGATATTATTGCTTCCAGCGGTTGTTATGTATTGAGTTTTGGTTTGGAAAGTATATCTAAGGAGAGCCTGAAGAGCATGAATAAGTCATGGGCAGATCCGGACAAGTATGCGGAGCAGATTCGAATTATCAGAAAACATGGAATAGATATTTCGACGGAGATGGTTGTAGGAGCGGATGGAGATACGCTGGAATCGATCAGAAATACAGCAAAATTTATTTCCGATAATCATATTACGGTTCCCAGGTTTTATATATTAACGCCTATTCCGGGAACAAAATATTTTGATGAAATGCAGGAGCAGGACAGAATATACAACAAGGATATTTATTCCTATAACAGTTGTGAAGCGGTACATATACCCAGGAATATGACCCCGGAGGAGCTGACACAGGCTTATTGGGACTTGTACAATGACGTATATACAATGAAAAGTATTGTGAAGAGGACGTTGTTGACACGGACAATTTTCAAAAGGCCGTTCATTACTGTTTTTTATTTTTTTGTAAATCTTTTTTATCGCAAACAGATAAAAGCGGGAATTGTTCCGAATATAATTTAATAAACGAACGCAAGTCGGCATAGGAAATTTTTCCTATGCCGCTTGACTTTCATAATGAAATACTGTATTATGCAAATAGTACAACAGTACAATAAAATATCGCGCTGGGAGAAGGAGGAAGTATGGGCGCATTAGTAGAAATTCAGAATGTATCAAAGGTATACAATCCGGGAGAAAACGAAGTATGGGCGCTGGACCATGTGAATGTAACAATCGACGAAGGGGAGTTCGTAGCGATTATTGGTCAGTCCGGCAGCGGTAAATCCACACTTATGAATATGCTTGGGTGTCTGGATGTACCCACCAGCGGAACTTATAAGTTACATGGCCAGGATGTATCAGATTTGGATGATAATGAATTGTCCGATATCCGTAACAGAGAGATTGGATTTATTTTTCAGGGTTTTAACCTGATACCGAATCTGACGGCACTTGAGAATGTGGAACTGCCTCTGATTTACAGAGGAGTAGGTAAGGCGAAGCGAAGAACGTTGTCCGAAGAAGCCTTGGGGAAGGTGGGGCTGCAGCATCGTATGGAACACAGGCCGTCAGAAATGTCGGGAGGACAGCAGCAGAGAGTTGCCATAGCACGGGCAATAGCCCAGGCACCGCCGGTTATTCTGGCAGATGAGCCTACGGGAAATCTGGACAGTAATTCCACCAAAGAGATTATGGGGATATTGCAAAAGCTGCACAGTGAGGGAAGAACGGTAATACTGATTACGCATGATAATGAGATTGCATCTCAGGCAAATCGCATTATTAAAATTCGTGACGGACGTATAGAATCTGATACGCTTGTAGGTATGGTGTAAGGGGAAAATAAATATACATAGATGTACGCAAATATCCGTTAAGATACTGACAGGGGAAGGATCTGCGGAAAAGGAAGGAATCAGAAAAGGATGAAAAAGAAGAAAAAGAAATGGCCTATTATTGTTGGAGTGATTGTAATTATTTTTATTATATTCAGGATTGTCAGCTGCGGCAGTAATTCCGAGCCCATGGCAATGGTTACCACAACCGATGTGACCAAGGGTGATTTGCAGGATAGCGTAAGTGTATCGGGTACTGTGGCAGGACAGGAAAAGAAGACTATCTTTGCCGATGTAAGCGGCAGAATTGAACAGGTAAACGTAACCGTGGGAGAAAGCGTAAACAGCGGGGATGTGCTGGTAACCTATGATATGGATGCTATGGATAAGCAGATGCGTCAGGCACAGTTACAGTATAACAAGAGTAATGCGGCCTACAATTCCGCAATGGCAGGTAATAGCGAAAGCCAGGCAAAGTTAAATGAGGCAAAAACCAATCTGGCAGTTTTGGAGCAGCAGTTAAAAGACTATAATGCACTGCTTGAGAGACTGCAGAATGAACAGGAAGATAATCAAAGATATGCCAGTACAGGTCTTGCAAACCAGGCAATCAACTACAATATGCAGGCCACACAGTTACAGGCGGAACTGGCTGCATTGAAGGAAGCAGGTGCGGAGCAGTCTGCTGAGTATGCCCAGAAAGCAACCCAGTTAAGTGATATTCAAAATAAAATGGTACAGCTGGAATACCAGCAGCAGATGGTAGGAACCTCTGAATCTGAACGTGACCTGCAGAAGAAGATTGTAGAGACCCAGAAGCAGATTGCAGAGTTTGAAGAGTACAAAATGAAGATGGAGAGCCAGAAGTCTACCAGTGAGGCAACTATCATGGATTCCTATGATAAGGAGCAGTATGCGGCAGACAAAGAGCTGTTTGACATGAATTATCAGGAAACAGCAGATGCGTATAATAAAGCAAAGGAAGGAATTACTGCAGTATTCGACGGTGTAGTTACGGAATGTAATGTAGTGCCCGGTGCCATGCTCAGTGAAGGTATGCAGGTATTGACTATAGAAAGTACAGAGAAAGTGAAGGTAAGCTTCTCTGTGACCAAGAGTGTGGTAGAAAAATTGGAAATCGGCCAAAAGGCAGAAGTTACTATTTTTGACAGAGTCTATGATGGTAAGGTGTCCAAGATCAATCGTATGGCCACAACCAATGCCATGGGCCAGAGTGGTGCCCCCATGGTAGGTGTGGAAGTGGAAATCACCAATGCTGACGAATATATTATTCTGGGACTGGATGCTAAAATCCTTATATATACACAAAAGGCAGAAGACGCATTATTGATTCCCGTAGAGGCAATCAATGCAGATAAGGAAAGCGATTTTGTATATGTGGTAGAAAATGGTATTGCAGTGAGAAGAGATATTGTATGCGGCATTTCCTCTGATGAGCAGACACAGGTGCTTGAAGGTCTTGCAGAGGGTGACACAATTGTACTTTCTACATTGACGACAATTGAAGACGGTATGGCTGTTACGATTATGCCTGACACATTGAATATGGCGGATTTGCAGGCATTGATGGCTGAATAGGAGGAAGTTATGGCACAGGTTTTGGAATACATAAAGATTGCCCTTATGAATATTAAGGGTAATAAGGGCCGTTCTTTCTTGACCATGCTTGGCATTATTATCGGTATTTCCTCCGTAATTATGATTATTTCTATCGGTGACGGTATTAAAGGCGGAGTAAACAGTGAATTGAATGCCATGGCAGGCGGACAGATATATATTTATTCCTACGGTGATAATGATGAAGGAATATCCATTGAATTTACCCAGGAAGATATCGATGCGATTATGGAAAAGGTGCCCAATGTCAAGGCTGTAACGCCCCAATGGGGATTGATGGGAAATGCTGAGGGCAGAAAGGGTTCCTTTACGGCCACTGCTTCATTCGGTATGCCGGGAATGGAATTTGCCACCAATGATCCCCTGATAAAGGGAAGATATTTTAATGAAAACGATTATTATTCGGCGAATCGTGTGTGTATTATCACGGAAAGCAGTGCAAGGCTTTTGTTTGGTACTACGGATGTAGTAGGTATGACCTTTGATTTCAATGTATACGGAGATGTGCAGGAATTTACCGTTATCGGTATCAGACAGGATAGTGCATCCATGCTCTCAGGCTTGATGATTAGTGAGGTCGTTTCCATGGAAGCCCCCTTAAGTGTAATGACAGATGTATTTGGTTATTATGTAACTCTGAACGATTTGCTGATTATCAGTGAGGGGGGAGAATTTGCTACTCAGGTAGCAAAGGATACTGTTCGCCTCATGGAAAACAGGCATGATGTACGTGGCAAGAACGCTATACAGGTAGAAAACTTTAATGATTATTTGGGAGCGATGAATGAGATTATCAGTATGATTACCGTGTTCATCGTATTCGTAGCAGCCATCTCCCTGCTGGTAGGTGGTATCGGTGTTATGAACATCATGCTGGTGTCCGTAACAGAAAGAACCCGGGAAATCGGTATCCGTAAGTCCCTAGGGGCCAGGACGGGATCCATATTGTTCCAGTTTTTATGTGAATCGGCGATTATCACCCTGCTGGGTGGTATCATCGGTATTTTGCTTGGAGTAATGGGGGCGAAGCTGGTATGCTCCCTCATGGACTTCACTGCAACAATCAGTGTAGGCACAGTACTGGGTGCCAGCCTGTTTTCTTCAGCGGTAGGTATTTTCTTCGGTATTTATCCGGCGAGAAGAGCGGCAAAGATGAGTCCTATTGAGGCGCTGAGACATGAATAAATAAGTAAGAAGAACAAAGAGCTGTGAATCTCACGGCTCTTTGTTTTTTTGTAATAACGTATATTTTGGTGAAACAAGGAGTAATTGGTTTAAATTTGTAAATAATTGTGATACAATGAATGTATTATGAAAAAGTATGCCAAAAGATAGGGGCAAGGAGAAATGAAAGTAGTTATTTTAGCCGGTGGGTTTGGAACCAGAATTAGTGAAGAAAGTTATTTAAAACCGAAACCAATGATTGAAATCGGTGAGAAGCCGATATTATGGCACATTATGAAGCAGTATTCTCATTATGGATTTAATGAATTTATCATATGTTGCGGTTACAAGCAGCATGTAATAAAGGAATGGTTTGCAAATTATTATCTTTATAATAGCGATGTGACATTTGATTTTTCCGGAAATAATGAGATGACTGTTCACAATAATGTGGCTGAACCGTGGAAGGTGACCTTGGTTGATACCGGATTGAAAACCATGACCGGTGGACGTGTAAAGAGGGTACAGGAGTATATCGGAAATGAAACCTTTATGCTGACCTATGGTGATGCTGTTTCAAATGTAGATATAGGTAAGCTTTTAGCGTTTCATAAGGAACACGGAAAAGCTGCGACTATATCAGCAGTTACTGTTGGCCAGAGATTTGGTATTCTGGATATTGATGATGAGCAATCCATTAGGCAGTTCAGAGAAAAGAGCGTCAGTGACGGAAGCCGTATTAATGGCGGGTTTATGGTTTTTGAGCCGAAGGTGTTTGATTACATTGCGGGAGATGATACAGTCCTTGAGAAAGTACCATTGGAAACTTTGGCGAATAACGGAGAACTAAAAGCATATATGTTTAATGGCTTCTGGCAGTGTATGGATACCAAGCGGGAGAAGGACAAGCTGGAAGAAATGTGGGAAAGCGGAGAAGCGCCCTGGAAGGTGTGGTAATAGAAAAATATGAAGGATTTTTTTGGGAATAAAACAGAACAACAGGCAAGAGAAGATATTTTACAGTTAGTGGAGCAGTATTGTGACAAATATCACAAGAAGGATGCAACCTTCGTGGAAGGTCAGCGAATTCCTTATGCATCCAGAGTATATGACCATGATGAGATGAAAAATCTGGTGGATTCGGCACTGGAGTTTTGGTTAACTTCCGGTCGGTATACGGAAGCATTTGAGAAAAATCTAAGTGAATATCTGGGAGTAAAATATTGTTCGTTGGTGAATTCAGGCTCGTCAGCTAATTTATGTGCATTTATGGCGCTGACATCTCCGCTTTTGGGAGAGCGGCAAGTGCGTCCCGGGGATGAGATGATTACTGTAGCTGCCGGATTTCCCACAACTGTGACGCCGGCTATTCAGTATGGAGTCGTCCCCGTGTTTATTGATGTGACGATTCCACAGTATAATATGGATGTTGCGCAGCTGGAACAGGCACTGTCGCCAAAGACTAAAGTAGTGATGGCTGCCCACACATTAGGAAACCCCTTTGATTTGAGGGAAGTGAAAAAGTTCTGTGATGAACATAACTTATGGCTTGTCGAAGATAATTGTGATGCGCTTGGAAGCAAATATAGCATAGACGGAGAGGAAAGATTTACCGGAACGATTGGCGATATCGGAACCTCCAGTTTTTATCCCCCCCATCATATGACTATGGGCGAGGGTGGTGCGGTTTATACCAATAATGCGTTACTGCACAAGTGTATTCGTTCCTTCCGTGATTGGGGAAGAGATTGTATTTGTGCCTCCGGTCAGGATAATTTGTGTAAACATCGATTTGACAGACAGTACGGAGAGTTACCTTTAGGATATGATCACAAATATGTGTATTCCCACTTTGGATATAATCTGAAGGCTACAGATATGCAGGCAGCTATCGGTGTAGCACAGCTTGAAAAGTTTCCGACCTTTGTAGAGCGTAGAAGAGAGAATTTTGAACGTCTCCATAAAGCACTGGAATCTGTGCAGGAACAATTGATTTTGCCTGAGCCCTGTGGAGGTTCTACGCCCAGCTGGTTTGGATTCTTGATTACCTGCAGGGAAGGCGTTGACCGTAATGAGGTCGTTCAATATCTGGAGGAAAGCGGTGTACAGACCCGCATGCTTTTTGCAGGCAACCTGATTAAGCATCCCTGTTTTGACCAGATGCGTGCGGAAGGGAAGGGTTATCGGGTGATTGGTGACCTGACAAATACCGATTGTATCATGAACAACTCCTTCTGGGTCGGTGTATATCCCGGAATGACGGATGAGATGATTGATTATATGGCGAAAAAGATAAAAGAAGCCGTAGAAAAGTGAAATGACCAATAAATGGAACAGCAGGAAAACAATGGCAAGTGATTTCACACAGCGAGGTGATGGTATATGAAACAGAGACTGGCAGATTATGTGGCAGATTTTTTGGTGGCGAACGGAATAGTGGATTGTTTTATGGTTACCGGTGGCGGTGCAATGCATTTGAATGATGCTTTGGGACATAAGCAGGGGTTAAATTGCCTGTATAATCATCATGAACAGGCATGTGCCATTGCAGCAGAGGGTTATGCAAGAGTGCATAATAAAATGGCTGCGGTCTGTGTCACTACAGGACCGGGAGGTACCAATGCCATTACCGGTGTGTTGGGCGGCTGGTTGGATTCCATTCCTATGTTTGTAATTTCCGGACAGGTACGCTATGATACCTCTGCACGTTATATGAATCAGTTGGAAGACGGACTTGATTTCCGTGCAGTTGGAGACCAGGAGTATGATATCACTAAGTCCGTTGCGCATATGTGTAAGTATGCGGTTATGCTGGAGCAACCTGAGAAAATCAGATATGTTCTTGAAAAGGCTTTTTATTTGGCTACACACGGCAGAAGAGGTCCTGTATGGATTGATATTCCTGTGAATTTTCAGGGGTGCAGTATAGAGACAGATAATTTGACTGGTTATGATCCTGCAGAAGATGCAACGCTGCTTCCGGATAAGGTGCAGTCTGAAACTGTGCAAATAATACTTGAAAAGATTAAGCATGCAAAGCGTCCGGTATTATATGCCGGAAACGGCATCCGCTTGTCTGAAGGGTATGAAAGTTATAGAAAATGCTTGGATAAATTAAATATTCCGGTAGTGACCTGCTGGAATTCTATTGATGCCATTGAGGATGTGCATCCCCTTTATACCGGCAGAGGTGGCATTATGGGTGACCGTGCCGGTAACTTTGCTGTACAGAATGCGGATTTAATCTTGGCAGTCGGAAACAGGTTATCCATCCGCCAAGTAGGTTACAACTGGCAGACATGGGCGAGAGAAGCCTATGTCATTATGGTAGATGCGGACAAAAATGAATTTAAAAAGAACACCATCCACGTGGAGATGCCGGTCTGGGCAGATGCCAAGGATTTCTTTGAAACGATGGATGAAATGTTGAGAGATAAAACAGAGCCTGTATTTGATAACAGAGAATGGTTGGATATTTGTGCCGGATGGAAAGAAAAGTATCCGGTTACTCTGCCCAGGCACTGGGTGGAGAACGGAGAGACTGCCAATGTTTATGCCTTTATCAAATACTTAAGTGATCATCTTCCTGAAGGCAATATGACTGTGGTATCAAACGGTAGTGCCTGTGTGGTCGGTAGTCATAACTATGTGATGAAAAAGGATGCAAGATTCTTAATTAACAGTGGTGTGGCAAGTATGGGATATGGTTTGCCGGCGGCAATCGGAGCATGTGTGGCGATTGGAAAGCAGCCCACCATATGTCTGGAAGGTGATGGCAGTATTATGATGAATTTGCAGGAGCTGCAGACTATTTTGACCAATCATTTGCCAATTAAGATATTCCTAATCAATAATGAAGGATATCATTCTATCAGACAGACACAGAGTAATGTATTTTCTGAGCATACCAAGGTAGGTATCGGACCGGAAAGCAATGACCTGACCTTCCCGTCCTATGAAAAGATTGCGCTGGCATTTGGCTATCCCTATTATCAGGCTCGTAGCAATGAAGAAATGAAGCAGGCTGTGGACCAGGTATTGGCCACAGAAGGACCGGTATTCTGTGAAATCTTTGTGTCAAAAGATCAGAATTTTGAACCCAAGAGTGCCACTAAGAGGTTGGAGGATGGGTCTTTGTATAGTCCGCCCCTTGAGGACCTGGCGCCATTTCTGGACCGTGAAGAACTATTAGAAAATATGATTGTGAAACCGGTTGAGGAATAACGTGTAAGATAAAATGTGCATGAGACATGCAAATGAGGTGTTCCTAATGAAGAAAATCAGTATATTGATACCATGCTACAATGAAGAGGAAAATGTAATTCCTATGAGTGAGGCTATTGTATCATTGTTTGAGAATGAGTTAAAAAATTATGAGTATGAGCTGGTGTTTATCGATAATGATTCTAAAGATACCACCCGTGAAAAGCTGAGAGATTTGTGCAAAGCCAATAAGAATATCAAGGCGATTTTTAATGCTAAGAACTTTGGTCAATTCAATTCCCCTTATTATGGAATTCTGCAGACAACGGGAGATTGTACCATCAGTATGGTTTGTGATTTTCAGGATCCCATAGAATTAATCCCCCAGTATATAGCCGAATGGGAAAAGGGGTATAAGATTGTAATCGGAATTAAGACCAAAAGCAAAGAGAATAAGCTGATGTATAAACTCCGCAGCATTTATTACAAGCTTATCAAAAAGTTTTCCGATGTGGAGCAGATTGAGCACTTTACCGGCTCCGGATTGTATGACAGGGATTTTGTGGAAGTGCTTCGCAACTTAAAGGATCCTACACCGTTTTTACGTGGTATTGTAGCAGAATTGGGATTTAAGCGTAAGGAGATTCCTTACGAACAACCGGCAAGAAGAGCAGGGAAAACGCACAACAATTTCTATACGCTGTATGATGCGGCAATGCTCAGTGTAACATCCTATACGAAGATTGGACTTCGGTTATGCACCTTTTTGGGGATGTTTTGCGGAGTAGTAAGTGCTCTTATCGGCCTTGTCTATTTGGTATTTAAGTTGATTTGGTGGGACCGTTTTGTGGCAGGTATGGCACCGATTCTGATCGGTATGTTTTTCCTGGGGGCATTACAGCTGTTTTTCATCGGCTTTATTGGCGAATATGTGTGCAGTATCAATCAACGTGTCATGAACAGACCGTTAGTAGTAGAAGAAGAAAGAATCAATTTTTAGATAGAAGTTTATTGACAGAATGGAGTCGGATATGCGTGTAGTTGTTACAGGAGCTACAGGGGCCATAGGAATTGCATTCATGAATGAGTTGCTGATGCAGCATATGGATGTGTTAGTGATTAATCATAAAGGATCCGATAGGGCAAAGAGAATCCCTCAATCCCCTCATATAAAAACATTGGAGCTGGATTTGGAAGAGTATGCAGATTATATGCCCGATGCATTGGAGTGCGGATATGATGTATTTGTTCATATGGCATGGCAGGGCACATCAGGTAGCGGCAGAGAAGATCTGCAGCTTCAGCATCGAAATGCAGGATATGCGTTGAATGCGGTTGATTTGGCTAAAAGGTTTGGATGTGATACCTTTATTGGTGTAGGCTCACAGGCAGAGTATGGCAGAGCAGAAGGAAAACTTACACCGGATACCCCTACGTTTCCTGAAACGGGATATGGTATCGCTAAATTACATGCAGGCTATATGACCCGGAAAAGATGTGAACAATTGGATATCCGGCATATATGGGTCAGAGTGCTAAGTGTATACGGACCTAATGATTCAGAGAATTCCATGATTATAAGTACTATGCGTAAACTGTTGGCAGGTGAAAAAGTGGCATTTACGGCAGGCGAGCAAAAATGGGACTATTTGTATTGTGATGATGCGGCAAGAGCACTGCGCCTGCTTGCAGAGCAGGGAAAGCATGGGCAAGTATACCCCTTAGGAAGTGGGGAGGCAAAAGCCTTAGCAGAATTTATTTATCAGTTAAGAGATGCAGTGGATCCACAGATAGAGATTACATTAGGAGAGATTCCGTATGCACAGAGGCAGGTAATGTATTTGTGTGCGGATTTGGAAACGCTGAAGCGGGATGTGGGATTTGAACCGGAGATTACATTTGAAGAAGGTATCAGAAGGACAGTAGAGTGGATGCGGCTTGAAGGAGAAAACAATGATTGACATGTCTTTTTACAAAGGGAAAAAGGTATTGATTACAGGACATACCGGATTTAAAGGAAGCTGGATGTGCCGCTTGCTGGTGAATGCAGGTGCGCAGGTAGTGGGATATGCACTGAAACCGCTTGGAGAGAATCTGTTTGAATTGGCAGATGTGGAAAACAGGATGCGTTCGGTAATCGGCGATGTGAGAGATTTGTCTCATTTGTTGCAGGTGTTTGCAGAAGAACAGCCGGAGATTGTGATACATATGGCAGCGCAGCCCATTGTCAGGGAATCCTATAAGGAGCCTGTCTATACCTATGAAGTGAATGTAATGGGAACAGTGAATGTATTGGAATGCATTCGCCGGAATCCCTGTGTGAAATCCTTTGTAAATGTTACTACGGATAAGGTTTATAAGAATAAAGAGTGGGAGTGGGGATATCGTGAAGAGGAAGAACTCAATGGCTATGACCCTTATTCCAATTCAAAATCCTGTTCCGAACTGGTGACAAGCAGTTATCAAAACTCTTTTTTTGCGGATGGCAGAGTAGCTGTTTCTACCGCAAGAGCAGGAAATGTCATCGGTGGCGGCGATTTTGCTGTTGACCGGATTATTCCTGATTGTGTACGTGCTGCACTGAATGGGCAGGAAATACAAGTGCGCAATCCTTATTCTGTCAGACCCTATCAGCATGTATTGGAGCCGGTGGTGGCATATCTTATGATTGCCCAAAAACAGTATGAGGATTCCAAATATGCCGGAAATTATAATGTGGGTCCTGATGATACGGATTGTTATGAGACAGGACATATTGTGGATGTCTTTTGTAAAAAGTGGAACGAATACTCCAAGGATTCTCTTTCTTGGAAAAATGTAAGTGAAGAAGGACCTCATGAAGCCGGGTTATTGAAGCTGGACAACTCCAGGATAAAGAGACGCTTTGGCTGGAAACCCAACTGGAATCTGGAAGATGCCATTCAAAAGACGGTAGAGTGGAGTCTGGTATACAAGATGAAACAGAATGTGGCAGAGTGTATGGATGGGCAGATTGAGGAGTATTTAGAGGCGTGCAGGCGATAATGCTACGAGATTATACATAAGGCCAGAGGAACATGTAATGAAAATATTCGAAAGACTAAAAGGTGTTTCAAATGCTCTTTTGTACAGTATAATAGGGATTGTTGTAATGAACGGAGTACTCCAATTTGTGGTATATCCGTACTTGAATATTAAGCTTGGACCAGAGAGGTTTGGTACGGTATTAACGCTATTGTCTGTTGTGGCTATTGTTAGTGTCTCGCTCGGAACGGGTGCGAACTATTCCAGGATGCTGGCATATACCAGAAAAGAAGACAGTAATGGAGATTACAATCGCTTTTTGCTTTATGCATGTCTTTTTTCGATTGCAGTGAGTTTGGGTGTTGCAAAATGGGCTGTTGCAGATGGATGGTCAACAGTTGTAGGATACTGTTTTTTGATGGCTTTCTCTATCGTGCGTTATTATGCTGATGTAGAGTTCAGACTGCGGCTAAATTATAAAAGATATTGCATATATTATATCCTAATCGCATTGGGATGCTTGCTGGGAATTCTGATATATCCGCTTAGCAATTCTTGGGCCTTGACAATACTGTTAGGCGAACTTGCAGCAGTTATATTTGTTAAAGTAGTAGGTAATATATTCACCGGGGATTTGACAAGATCGGTATATCATTCCGTAAATATGAAATCATGGTTACAAATGGCTATAACACAGTTTGTGACCATTAGTGTGTTACATATGGACCGTATTATGTTACAGGCTTTATGCGGAGGGACTTCGGTTACAGTTTTTTATGCGGCAACTTTGGTCGGCAAGATGGTTGCATTGGTTTCTACACCACTAAATAGTGTTCTGATTGGTTATTTGTCAAAATATGAAGGAAAATTCAGTGGAAAAACCTTGTGGAAAATTTGTTGGTGCAGTATTCCGCTTGGACTATTGATAAATGTGGTTTGTACCGGTGGTGCATACATTTTTGTAAGGTGGATGTATGGAGATATATTTGAAATGGTAAGACCATATCTGTGGCTTGCAAGTGCCGGACAGGTATTTTATTTTATTGCAGGGACACTAATGGTAGTCATAATGCGATTTGCCGGTGAGAAATATCAGGTATACATAAGTGTTAGCTATATGATACTCTTTTTAGTGTTGGCAATTCCTATGACCATGAAGTGGGAAATCCGGGGAATGGCTTGGGCGCTTCTGATAGGGAACTTGCTGCAGATATTTTTGATTGCGGTAGTTGGAAGAAGGGTGTTGAGTTAATCAATAAAGATGATTTGTGTAATAAAATGGGAAACCGTCATTTAGGTTTCCCATTTTATATTATAGAAAATTATTTGTTTTTTCTTTTTACTCTCGTCAGAATATACAAAAGAACTGTAAAAAGTGTGCATCCGATACTGATGGGAACGCCTATTTTCATGCCTGCATGGTTATATACCAGTTCTATATTATGTTCGCCTGCCGGAGTTTTAAAAATCATAAAGGAATCAAAGGGGCATTCTATTTCTACTTCGTTGCCGTCTACGTATGCGTGCCAGTTGCTGTCAAAGGGGATGCTCAGCATAGTGTATCCGTCGTTTTCATATCGGGTAACGCCATAAATACGATTGTTGTCAATGCGTACTTCTTCCATTTGATTTTGGGAGGCTTTCTCCATAAAGTGCTCGAAGGTGGTTTCGTTAAAGGTCATAAGTAAGAGCGGGGCACTTAAGTTGGGAGTATAATGGGGCAATATATTGTCAATCAACAGAGGAGTACCTTCAGACCCGAATGCCAATGGAATAAACTCGTCTCGGTAGAGATAATTCATGCCGGTGGCGTTGGGGGTAAAATATAAGCGAAGATACAAGTCACGTATAGGAAACATTACATTGGCACTATTTTCTGTTAATATACTTTCTGCTTGTTCCAAAGTCATTTCGTTTTTGTCACGGTCCAAATAGGTATAAGTGTTTGTGGTGTGCATGATGTCCGGGACATACGTTAGGGGTTGTATGTTATATATGGGTGCATCATCGGGGGTATATAATGCAACTAACTCATTATGGAAGAATGGAGTCGAGGTTGAAAGTGACTGCAAATTCCGGATGTCACTCGGTGCATACATACCCAGTGAAAGTACGTTTGGATTTTCATAAATATAACAGTTAGCACAGGAACCAAGATAATTATACTGCAAAGTATCCGGTAATGTGTTAGAAGCGTATATAGGTAGAAAAATATATTTATGTCCTGATAACGCCAATCCCAAAGGGGTACTATTATGGTTATAAGTAGTATAATTGCTTCCGCTTAAAAATCCGTAGAAGGTATGTAGTCTGCACTGGTATGCAGAAACAAAGGAATTGAAAAAACTACCGGAGGGTACATTATAAATAGTGCCGGTATTAATTTGGAAGGTGCTTGGTGTGGAGACACGGCCGGGTGTGTTGACTGTGTCCAATTTAGTTGAAGCATATTCCTGAACCTCCTCAAAGGAATCGATAAAGACATAGCCGGTTAAAGCATAATTGGAGGTTGTAAAAAACATATTTGCACTTAATTCCAAGAGTAAAAGTGCGGTGACAACCTTATAATAGGGCATTTTTTGGCGAAGAAGCTTTTTATATAATATATGAAATAATGCATATACAACAACCAATATCAGGGTACTTACAAATGCAAAGGTTGTGTTCTCGTCAAAAATATGGCAGAGAATCAAAAAGAGCATCAGTAGTCCACAGATTCCTGCATGGCGGCCTAAAGAGACCCTCTTCAGTTCGCGAATGACATCATAGGAGATGGTAGCACACAGAAACATAAGCAGGAATACATAGCGGTTTGGAACACTGCTTTGATAATGAAAACCATTCCAGATGTAGGATAGAACCTGTTCGTTAAAGCTGATGGTTAGTATGGTAATAGGAACTAATTTTTTGAGTTTTTCTGCGAGTGTAATTCTTTTCGAAGTAATATATAATCCCAGCAGAATCAGTGTAAATATGCCCATGTATAAATTGATGTGTCCCTCGTCCGGATTGACGGCCATGGATTCGGTAAATATAAATAGTTGTTTCCACTGGTCAAAAAAGGAAGTATGGAAGCCGAATGTGGGAAGTACATTATCGAACTCCTGATAAAAGGAGTTTGATTTTGAATTTAAGGTTTCAAATATCATAAAGAAATTGCAGCTTGCCGTCAAAAGGGAGAAAAATGCAAAGCGAATCCCTTTAAGAAAGAAATCCTTTATGCTTTCAAAGCGGTAGGTGAAAAAGTGTATAACGAGGAAGAAACACACAAACAGGGATACGTGGATGGTTGTAAACATACAGATTCCCAGTGCAAGCACATAAAGCCCCCAGGTTTTTTTGTACATCAAATAGTCCATTGCCAACAGAATCAATGGAAGTGCTACGAAGATATAATACCAGGTATGGAAATTATGGCATGCCAACATGTAGGTGTTTAAGGTATAAATAAAGGCAGGAATCAGTAACCTGTAATCTTTTTTGTGCGCTCTGGTACCGGAAAGACGATGGGTCAAATAATACACGATGCTAAGGGAAGTCAAACCATAGGCGATGCCCACCAAAAACAGCACCAAGGGGGCAATCCACTCCAGTGGCAACAGGTTAAAGATTGCCTGTGTAAAGTAAGTGGTATTCATGGTATACAGACTATAACCATATCCTCCGTTCATGCTATATATGGTATTTCCGTCCTGTATATTGTAATAGGCACCTAAAATAGCCGGAAGAGAGGAGCCGATTCCGTCTTCATCATAGAAGGAGTTGCCGCCGAAAGGAATACAGCTAAAAACAATCATTGTTAGCAGATAAAGGGCAACGGGAATTATAAATGCCAGGACATAGACATAGTTGGAGGAAATATACCTGCCAATACGGTCCCACAGAGTCAGGGACATCATGCGGTTCTTAAGGTTATACAAAGGGGAGAGGAGACGGTCTTTGTCCCGATTAAAATACAAAGTTAACAGGATAAGAACGCCCACACAGGTAAAGGCGATACTCCAATAATAAATCGACATACTGGAATTTTCTGTAATTTGTTTTGTGTTATACGCAGTCAGTAAATCGGAAATTTCTGCGTGGACTTCGGTGTTGAGATAGTAGCCCAGCAGACGAAAGTTGAAAGCACAATTAGTCGTTGCCGGCGCGAGGATAAATGCTGTAAGGTTTTTTTCCGGCTGGCATGAGTCAAAACTGTATAGTGATGACGATAAATTATTATATAATACAACTGTACCGTTTCGGTCCGGTGTAAATTCAAAGTTGATGTATGTAGTAGGAAAGTCTTCTACACAGGTGTTCTGATATAAATTATAGACACCGCCTCCTTGGGGGGTAATCTGATAAAAGTCGGAAACGGGGAAGGATATTTCACTATCTGCCGGAAGGAATAAATCGCCGGAAGTACCGATTTTGCGGCATGCGGCATTGGCCTGTTCCATTAAATTCAGCTGGGTATAGGGATTATATGCTTCATAATCAGCTTTTGTCAGTTCCACCTCGGACAAAAGAGTATTCACCAGGGTCATAAGAGCAGTGTCTGTGTGTGTGGCAGCATACTCTTCGAATTGTGATTCCAGTGACTGATAAGTGGCAGAAAGGGAATCAGAGGCAGAGTTTCCCTCAGAAGTAAGGGGGTCATCGGTTGATTCGCTGCTTGAAAAATGTGCCCATACATAGCTGTTTCCTGCTACAGGATCCGTAGGGAAAATATTTTGATTAGTAATTAAATAATCATTACACAATAATTCTATCAAAATAAACATGCACAATAGCATTTCTACAAAGCTGACCCGTACCTGCTTCCACAGACACAAAATGCAAATGATATAAAGCAGTGCAAATACTAATGCAGACATAATTGATGTAGAGTGAAAATTCAGATAGGAGCCTGCATAACCATACAATAATATCAGGATACTGCAAAGCATACCGAGTGTAATGTTTTTTCCTTTTATTTCGCTTAAGGAAGGTAAAACTTTTGTTGCCAATTTGATGGCTATAAATATAAAAAGGCACTCAAAATAGACAGAGGTACCGGATGGCTCTGTAAATAATTCGAATATATAACGAAGGGGAGAAAACTCAATGGCACACAATATAACACAAACAAAGCCTAAAGTTTTAAGGCGTTCTTTGCGTGCGATTCCATTATGGAAGAAATAGAGCACAAATATGAAAAAGAAAAATAGTCCAAAGTAAAGGTTGATATTTCTGGAAAATGAGTAATACAAGGTGGGAATTGCACCCGGCAGAAAGCGGGAAATAAAATTGGAAAAAGGTTGTGCCAGTGAAAATCCTGAATAGGTCTGGGTTGCAGCAAGTTCAAATTGGGCTTTATATACAGGCAGTGAAACGGCCGCACTGATACAGACGGATAATACGTATAAAAGGAGAAGGTGGCAGAAATCAGCAATCAATGCCCCCTTTTTTTGGCGGGTAAAAAAGAAAAATGCGCAGACAAATCCCAACATCAAGCCTGATGTAGTGATAGGGTCAACGAATAGTGCTATGGATAGTATAATTACAAAAAATTTTGTTTGCTGATGATAAAGAAATGCTTCAAAAGTTAAAATTAACAGAGGGAGCATTGCAAAAATAATTTGTGGGCTGTATTTTGTAGTCGGAAGCAAGGCATGGGAACATAGGCCATAGGAAACGGAAGCCAGTACGGACCACATGCCTGACAAATTAGGGTGTTGTTCTGAATTTTTTAGGTATATCATGAAGCATAAGCCTGCAATGCCGGATAAGAGTACGCGATATAGTGTAAGGGTAAAGGGAAACATGTTGCCCATACCGGAGTTGTACATCATAAGAAGTGTACCTGTGATTGCACATGGAATGAGAAGTGCGGAAAGGTATAAAGGTGCTACAGTTTTCATTTGGTTAATCTTGTTTGTTGTGTTCATCAAAATATTCTCCTAAAGCTATTGTAAATGCAAATAATGATATAGGAAGTATTATAGCAATTTTGTATGTTGTATGCAAGGACGACATGCTTATGCAGGGGGGCATTATATTGATAATGATTGAGTTTAATCGATTAATATGATAGAGTATATCTATACTTTATGTGTACCCGGAGGTGGCCGCTATGATGGATAGAGAAGTAAATTTGAATGACAAGATTGCTGCCCTGATTGATAATGTAGAAAAGATTATTGTAGGCAAGCGTGACGTGGTGGAGCTGGTGGTAGCTGCCATGCTGGCAGGAGGACACGTGCTGATAGAGGATGTGCCCGGTGTGGGGAAAACCCAGATGGTGTCTGCATTGGCAAGTTCCTGTAAGGGAGAGTTTGGCAGATTGCAGATGACCCCGGATGTTATGCCTACGGATATTACCGGTTTTACGTTGATTAATCAGGTGACTCATGAGAATGAATTTCGTAAGGGTGCAACTTTCTGTAATTTTCTGCTGGCAGATGAAATCAACCGCTCTTCACCCAAGTCCCAGTCTGCGCTTTTGGAGATTATGGAAGAGCGGCAGGTCAGTATTGACGGACAGACCTATGAGCTGCCCAAACCTTTCATGGTACTGGCAACACAGAACCCGGTGGAAACCTACGGAACCTATCATCTGCCGGAAGCACAGATGGACCGTTTTATCATGAAAATCAGTATCGGCTATCCGGATAAGGCACAGGAAGCGGATATTTTAATGCGTAATGAGCAAAAAGTATCTCCCAAGCAGCTGGAGCAGGTGGTGACCTGTGAGGAAATTGTGGAGATGTCGGAGAGAATTGCAGATATTTACTGCTCGGATGCGGTTAGAGAATATATCATTAACATAGTGGATGCTACCAGAAATGCAGACTTTATTAAACTGGGAGCCAGTCCGAGAGGCAGCATTGCCCTTTATCGAATGGCAAAAGCTTATGCGTTTGTAAAGGGCAGGAGCTTCGTGCTGCCCGATGATGTGAAAGAGTTGGCACCCTATGTGTTGGCGCACAGAATTATGCTTACGCCCAAGGGGAAATCCCTTGTTGTGGATAATGAGGGTGCGATAAGAAAGCTTTTGGAGAATCTGATCGTTCCTATAGAGTAATGGGCGCCGGAGGATGGAGAAGCAAAAGGCATGAAAGTGTGGGCAATCATAAAAGGAATTATCAGTTACATAGTTGCATTGCTGTTTGCCACTATATTTGCATTGTTCTTAAATGCGAATGTAGGTTGGTTTATTTTGCTTGCATTGATATTGGCACCGGTAGTATCGGTGCTTTTTGCGTGGTTATCAAGCCGGTTGGTTACTGTGTCCTGCGAGATGGAGGAGACCCTTCTGTCCAAGGGAGATAAATGCAGTATGACCATCCGCGTACGGAATGCATCCATATTTCCTACACCTCCCATAGAAATCAGTCTGACAAATGCTCCGAGGATTCGAAGAGAAGGAGAAGACGTTTTGATGTCTGTCCTACCCAGAGCAACTGAAAGTCTGAAGGTAGATTTTCGTGCAAAGATATGTGGTTTGTCCGAGGTGGGAATTGAGCAGGTGCGTGTATCCGATTATTTGGGGCTTTTTTCGTTTGTTGTGAAAAAAACGGATTGTGAAATGCTTAGGAAAAAAGTAGCGGTGATTCCGGAGATAGCAGAGTTTTCGGCTAAGGATGACCTGCTGCTGAAAACAACGCAGATGTCCATGCAAAATGATGAGGCTGAAGATACTGTAGAGTCAATGGTAAATACCTTTGGAGGGATGCCGGGGTATACCAGCCGCGATTATGTGCCCGGCGATCCGTTAAAACGTATTAATTGGAAGCAATCGGCGAAAAGGGGCAGATTGCTTGTGAGAATGGATGATGAAAGAGCAGCTGTTTCCGTCGGCGTGGTACTGGATAGTATATTTCAGGAAAAAATGGTTGATATAAAGGAACTGGCGCAAACTCTTTCTTATGAGGATTGCGCTGAGGATGAAATATTGCCTAAAATAGCTGAAGATGCTATTGAGAATGTCTTGGGAATCATGCAGGTGCTGATACACCAGGAGTATAAGGTGAATTTTTATGTGTATTGCATGAAGGAATTTATCTGTCATGAGTTGGAAACCGAAGCGGATTTAGAGAGTGTTCGTCTGGAATTGGCATCATACCGTTTCCGAGGTGAAGAGGCTGTGGAACGTTTCCCTAAGGAGGCACTTTTGGAAAAAGGGGGTGGAGCGGTTCTCTTTTCTACACCAAATAGTCAGGCAGAGGCCGGCTTTGCGTTGGGAGATGTGTCGGAACAGTTGTATGCAACTATTTATTCCGTGCAGGATGAAGCGAAGAAACAGACAGCGTCCCGGGATACGCTGTCATGGAAAGGTTTTAAGATTTCGGCACAGGTGCAGTCTTCTTTTAAGGAAAGGATGGCAGAAGCAGTTCAGAGTCTGGCAGTTCCCTTTTTATTGGCACTATTGCTGTCTACATCGGTATTTGCAGTATTTGAGGTACCCTTTTGGTCATGGTGGACAGTGCTGCAGGTTTTCATATGTGCAGTGGCCTTTGCTATGGGGGAATATGCCAAGAAGCATAAGTTCAGAGGAGGTCTGCTGATAACCGTATCGGTATTATGGTTGCTGAGAACAGCTGGAAGTATTGTTTTCAGAGGCGGCAGTCTGCTGAACTACATGCATTGGTTTCTGTCCGGTGGTGAGAGTGTGGAGACACTGGGGGTGTACCTGGTGTCAATTCTGCTGGTATTTACGCCCTTTTTTGCATGGGTTGTGTATTATTTTACACGGATTTTGTACCGAACCTCTTTTTTGATGTTAATCAGTCTGGTTCCGTTGGTGATTTATGTAAAGGTAATGCGGGAAGTGGACATGATATTTGTTGTGCTGATTACGATACTGAATATCACTGCCTTCTTATTAAATACAAGGGAAAAGCGTGATGGTCAGAAATGTGTCGTGGGTCGGTTTGGTGCAGGGGTCTCGTTGGGGATTTATCTGCTGATTCTGGTGCTTGTAGGGTTTTCAGCTCCGGAGCAGGAAGATGCGAAATATTATTATCTGTTTGAAACGTTGTTTATGGGAGGAAATGTCAGTGAAGAAGTGCCGGATGGATATTCTGCACTTAGTGAATATTCCGGTAATGCAGAGGGATTAAATAGTCTCAATAATCGTAAATTGTATGAGGTAAGTGTAAATGCTGACGGAGTATCTGTCGGTTATCCGCTGTATTTAAAACGACAAAATTTTGATTTATATGATTATAAGCAAAATCGTTGGTATTCGGTAGAGACATTCGCAGAACCGGAGGTTTCTCTTACGGATTGGTTTTTGCAGGAGGAATATTCAAGCATCAGGCGCTTTTCGGAAGTCTTACAGTGTGTAGAGCATTACGAACCGGGATTTTTAGAGCGCTATGGATTGAAACTTGCAGCAGGGGAATATACGGAGTCGATTGCAAGTTTTGATGTAGAGGCTACAAATTATCCCAGCCAGGCATATATTGTGCCACTCAATACCATAGGGATTTCTGTTTTCAATGACTATGATTTGAGTTTCGACAAAAGTTACGTGACAAAGCGTGGAGAGTTTCAGATGGCAGAAGGATATCTGCATGAGAATGCAAAGTATAGCATCACTTATTACGAAGAAAGTGTTGCAAGACAAAAATGGATTGCCCTGGGCGGGGCAGATGTGGATAGTGCCACTGCATTGCTTATGTTGGAAGAAATGTCGGAAGTACTGCAGACATATGGAGAAAGCGAGCAGCTTACTGTGGTGAATTTGCGAAAGCAGGAGCTCTTGCATGCGTTAGAGTATAGCGAAATGTATGCGGAAAATACTGCGCAAATAACGGAAAACGTCAGGGAACTTGCGGTGGAAATTACTAAGGACTGTACTTATGACTGGGAAAAAGCACAGGCTTTGCAACAGTACTTTTGTGAAAATGATTTTGTATATGACTTGTCGTATAATGCGCCGGATGACAGTGTGGAATATTTCCTGTTTGAGAGCAAGACGGGGACCTGTTCCGATTATGCATCGGCCTATGTGCTGATGGCCAGATCGCTGGGCCTGATTGTAAGATATGCAGAAGGCTTTGTTCCACAGATGGAATATGCCGGGCAGTATGTGATTCGGACGGATTGCGGACATGCATATCCGGAGGTGTATATACAGAATGTAGGCTTCGTGGAGTATGAAGCTACCAATCCGGCCAGATTTAGCGAAAATACCCGCCGGAGCAGTGGTTTTTTGTCCTATTTTATGACGATGGGTGTCCGTGTGGTGATTATTCTGGCACTTCTGAGTGCGGTTATTGTAAGTATTTTATTTGTGTGTCTGATTCTGGCACCGGGATGTAAGGAGATTTATTTCAAATATAAACTGGGCAAAGCTTCCCCGGGGCAGGGAATTGCTATGATTTACAGGAGAATCAGGGATAAACGGTTTGTAAATGAAATCCTTCGGGCAGAGGCGTGTACTCCTTATGAATATGCTGCAGCATTTGAGGATAAGGTAGGATATGATATCAGTGAACTGGTTCTGATGCTTGAAAAAGGTGTATATGACCGGACAAGATATGATGCCGGCGAAAAGGCGCGGGCGTTAGTGATATATGAGGAGGCGAAGAATGCGATAAAGGTATATAACAGGGCAAAAAGGAGAAGAAAAACAACCTTGAATATAGAAAAAAAGTATGATAAAAAATAGACAATCACAACATGTGGTGGCATTTGTCTGAATAAACACAATTTTTCAATATTTACCAATAATAAGAGAGAAAAAGGGTTGAAATCTTCGAAACTTCTTGCTATTATTAACTTAGGAATATCATACAAATTCGGAGACCGTCGTTCATGCGTAGTGGATAACGGTTAAATTTGTCCGTATCAGATTGACTTAATTATATTTTGGAATAGATGAAAGGGGGCCTTTGTTATGGATGGTGCTCAGGTATTTACATGTGGAACGACTAATACTTTGATGAGCAGATTCTCGAAAAACAACAACGCAGAGCGCCTGTTTTTACAGGTGGAAAACGGCGGTGTGTCCGGTAGAGGATATGTATGTAATGAAGAAGGCAAAAATGGATATCTGGATGATTTTTCTTTCCAGATGGGCGAGGTGAAGAATGTATTCATCGGAGAGTATATGGGTATGGAGGCACTTGGCTTTAATGCACGTGTGTCTAATCTTTACGGCTCTAAGAATGTACAGATTATTCTGCCTCAGCTGAAGAGTATGAATCTGGTATTAAGTCTGATTAACAGACTTAAGAGCGGTGCAGAGATTAAATCTGAGGAAAGCCGAATAGTGCAGACGAAGGTGGTGGAGGAAGCTCCTAAGGTAGAGGAGGCACCTACACCTGTTAGTGTTGCAGCGGCGAGAGTACAGGCAGAGGAAGCGCGTCAGGCTGCGCAGCAGGCAGCAGCTGAAGCTCCGGCGGCAGAAGTGAAAGAAACTAAGCCGGTACAGCCTGTTCCTGTTATGAATGATAATGCTGCTGAAGAAGCACGTATGTCTGCAGAAGAATTCCAGAAGAGAATGGACAAGCTCACTGTATTAAAAGAGTGTGGTCTGCTTGGTGAGAAGGAATTCAATGCAAAGAAGATTGAGCTTGTGAGTGAATTCTGCGATTTGGCTGAGTTCAATGAAAAGATTCAGAAGCTGATTGTACTGAAAGATTGTGGTTTGCTTTCCGAGCAGGAGTTTGAGGCAAATCGTAATGATATTATCAAAGAGTGTTGTAACGTGGATACTCCTGACTTAGGAGAATACAGACAGAGTGTACAGAAGCTGATTTTCCTGGAAATGGGCGGTGTCATTTCTACTGATGAATACGAACATAATAAGTCCGTATTGCTCAAGGATGTTGAACTTCAGTTAGAAGACAGCAAAGAAACATTTGTCAGAAAACTGAAGAGATTGCCTGTTCTGAGAGAGTGTCGTCTGATTTCTGAAAAGGAATACAGACATACTATTGATGCTATGTTTGAAATGGTTGAGGTTACTTCTGATGATCCTCTGGAGCATCTGGCAGATAAGCTGAATAAATGGCCTGTTCTGGCACAGGAAGGCTTTATCAATTCTGCAGACTTGAAGCAGAAGCAGAAGAGTCTGGTTGCAAAATATCTCAATCCTGAATGGAGTACTGCTGCTGAACTGGAAACATTGATCAAAAAGATGGTGGCGCTTAAAGATGGTGAGTGGATTACGGAAATGGACTTCTTTGGCAGAAAAGAAGAGATTACCCGTAAGGTAGAAAGTCTTAGCGATTATGCTACCAGGATTGAAATTTATATGATGTTTGCCGAAACCGGTTTTGTCAGTGAAAAGGATTACGAGAAACAGAAACAGAAGTGCATCGATGATATCTTCAAGACAAGCGGTTCCATGGATGAGTTTAAGGTTAAGGTTAATAACCTGCTTGAATTACAGAAGGTGGGCATGATTTCTGAAGAGGAATTCGTCTCTCTGAAGACGAAGCTGATGAGCGAATTGTAAGTTATCAGATTTGCTTGCGAGATAAATAACAGAAGTACAGAAAGGGACATTGTATGTCTATAATTGAAAGTATTTTGCGCACTGCTCATGATGCGGGAGCCAGTGACGTGCATATTACCGTAGGTATTCCACCTAAGATGCGAGTGAACGGACATTTGTACAGTATGGATATGCCTCCTATTGAACCTAAGGACACGCTTGCAATTTCGGTTCATATTATGAATCAGGTGCAGAGGGAACTCTTCGAAGAAAAGGGCGAGTATGATATGTCTTTAACGCTTCCGGGATTCGGCAGGTACCGTGTAAACGTGTTCAGACAAAGAGGATCCGTGGCATTGGCATTCCGTTTGGTGTCAACAGAGATTCCTCATTACAAGAAACTGGGTATTCCGGAATCTGTAGTAGATTTGTACCAGAGAAAGCGTGGTTTAATTTTGGTAACCGGACCTACCGGTAGTGGTAAGTCTACTACCTTGGCTTCCTTGATTGACAAGATTAATCAGAATCGTGATGCGCATATCATTACGTTGGAGGATCCTATAGAGTATTTACACACTCACAATATGAGTATTGTAAACCAGCGTGAGGTTGGTATGGATACGCAGAGTTATGCGAATGCGCTTCGTGCAGCACTTCGTGAAGATCCGGATGTTATTCTGGTAGGAGAAATGCGAGACCTGGAGACTATAAGTATTGCGGTACGAGCAGCGGAGACCGGACACTTGGTATTGTCTACATTGCATACCATAGGTGCGGCGGCAACGGTTGATCGTGCAATCGATGTATTCCCGCCCCACCAGCAGCAACAGATACGTATACAGCTGGCCAGTGTATTAGAGGCAATTATTTCCCAGCAGCTGATACCTACAGCTGATGGAAAGGGCCGAGTTGCAGCGTTTGAGGTATTGCATGCAACCAATCCTGTGCGTAATCTGATTCGAGAGAACAAGACCTATCAGCTGCCCAGTGTTATGCAGACGGGTAGAGGGGTCGGTATGATTACCATGGATGATGCAATTATGCAGCTTTACATCGACGGTAAAATTGATCGTGAAAATGCAGTTCAATTTGCGCAGAATCCGGAAAAAATGCTGCAGAAGATTTACTAGGTAAATTCGGACGAAATAACAGTGGCTGATTTTATGGCAGAAGGTGTTATGGGTGATTAATTGGTTGCTCATGACACTTTTTTGTTGCGGTGATGAGAGAAAAGAAGTATGTGCTTACACCAAGGGATGTTTGTCAGCTGCTAATCAGCACCGGATGTGCAAGAACGCACCTGCAGCGTATTTTGAGTAGTTTTTTTCTTTTTGATATAGAGTGCTTGTATAAAAATGTAAACAATATTGAAATAAGTTGTCTTAAAACGCGAAAGTGTGGTATAGTGAAAAGTAGTACCAAAGGACTATTGGTGAATTTGCGCGAAATAAGGCGTTAAAAGGGACTGATGGAGATACTTGAGGCCTTTTTTATGATAAAAAAGTACTGTTTGGCGTTAAAAATATTGCGAAATGTATACTTATATTGTAAAATGTAAGTAAAAGAAACGATTAGTCGATTACAGGTGAGAATATGGCAGAATATAGTGGCAAAAAGATTCGTTTGGGCGAAGCACTGGTTTTAAGTAATACAATTACAGAAGAACAGTTAGAACAGGCACTGGCGGAACAGAAAACCTCCGGCAAGCGTCTGGGTGAAGTGTTAATTGAGAAAGGGCTAATTACAGAAGAGATTATTGCACAAATTTTGAGTGCACAGTTGGGTTACCCTATCATTGAATTACAGAACATTGATATACCGCCTGAAGTGAAAAGTCTGGTTTCCAGTTCGGTGTTAAAAAAGAATAAGATTCTGCCGATAGAATATGCAGAAAACAACATGAATATTCTGCGTGTTGTAATGGCAGACCCTCTGGATATGGATGCCATGGATGATGTGTCCATTATTACCGGATGCCAGGTAGAACCGTTGATTGCTACACCTAGAAATATTCTGATGGCAATTGACCGAATCTATGGTTCGGCAGAGGTTGCTTCAGCATTGGAGGAATATGCCAAGGAGCGTTTCGGTACTGATGATGTAGAAGAGGTTAATGAGGATGTTAACAATTCTCCTATCGTAGTACTGGTTAAGGAAATGATTGAAAAGGCTGCACGTCAGCGTGCATCCGATATACATATAGAACCCTTGGAAAAGAGTGTTCGAATCCGTTATCGTATTGATGGTGCATTATATGAGAGGGCAAAGTACGATATTAAGATTTTATCCGCTATGTCAGCCCGTATCAAGATTATCGGCGGCATGGATATCTCTGAAAAGAGAAAACCTCAGGATGGTCGTATCACCCAGATGGTAGATCGTATGGAATACGATATCCGTGTATCCATCCTCCCTACCGTATATGGTGAAAAGACAGTTATGCGTCTTGCTTCCAAGACTGCATTAAATAGAGAAAAGAGTCAGTTGGGTTTCAAACCTGATGAGATGGCAAAGTTCGATCATATATTGAAAAATCCTCATGGTATCCTTTTGGTTACCGGTCCTACAGGTAGTGGTAAGTCTACCACACTGTATACAGCTTTGAGTGAGCTGAATACAGAAGATGTAAATATCATCACTGTAGAAGACCCCGTGGAAGCAAATATTGACGGTATCAATCAGGTGCATGTTAATCCGAAGGCGGATTTAACTTTCGCAAGTGCGCTTCGTTCTATCCTGCGTCAGGACCCGGATATCATTATGATCGGAGAAATTCGAGACCAGGAAACAGCTAGTATCGCGGTACAGGCGTCTATTACCGGTCACTTGGTAGTAAGTACCCTGCATACCAACTCTTCTGCAAGTACCATTACCCGTTTGGAGGATATGGGACTGGAGCCTTATCTGATAGCAGACTCTGTAGTAGGTGTTATTGCCCAGCGTCTGGTGCGCCGTCTGTGTCCTAATTGCAAGAAACCACGCCTGGCTACGCCGGAAGAGAATGAAATTATGGGACGTAGGCCGAATGAGCAGATACAGATATATGAACCTTGCGGATGCATCCAGTGTGATGACATGGGATATAAGGGACGAATTGGTGTATACGAAATCATGGAAATGACTCCGGAATTGAAACGTATCATCAGTAGAGGCGGTAATGCGGATGATATTAAGGACCAAGCGATTAAGGAAGGTATGAATACCCTGAGAATGAGCGCAACCAAGTTAGTGATGGAAGGAATTACGTCCTTCACTGAAATGATGAGAGTTTCATTCGATGAATAATATACAGTATAAGTGACAACACGTTATTGTGGTGTGTACAAGGAGGATATATGGCATCTTTCGGTTATGAGGCGTTAAATGGTGCTGGTAAAACAGTAAAAGGCAGTGCAGAGGCAGAAACATTAGAACAGGCCAGATTGGAATTGAAAAAACAGGGATATACGATTTTGGATATCAAACCCCAGTCGGCATTCACCAAGGACTTGAATTTGGAAATCGGTGGCTGGCCTAAGCCCAGAGATTTAAGTGTATGGTGTCGTCAGTTCGTTAGTATGTCCAGAGCGGGCGTAACCATTGTTGAATCCTTGAAGATGCTCTCTGAACAGACTGAAAATAAAAAATTACAGGCAGCTGTGGAAGGGGTTAAGACCAGTGTAGAGAAGGGTGAGACTCTGGCACGCTCGTTAGAAGCTTATCCCAAGATTTTCCCGGAGTTGCTGGTGAACATGGTGGCTTCCGGCGAGGCATCCGGTAGCTTGGACGTGGCATTGGACAGAATGGCTACACATTTCGAGAAGTCGGCCAAAACAACTGCCATGGTGAAGAAGGCAATGATTTATCCAGTTGCGGTATGTGTTGTTGCAGTTGGTGTTATTATCGTAATGTTGACGGTGGTTATTCCTAACTACGCGGAGATGTTTAAAGATTTAGGAACAGATCTTCCGGCAATTACCAAGATGGTACAGGCAGCCAGCAATTTCCTGATTAACAGATGGATGATTCTGGTGCCAATAGTTATTTTAATAGCAGTCGGAGTGAAGGCCTTTGCCGGAACTGACAGGGGCAAGCATGTTTTCCATAAGTTGCAATTAAAAATTCCTATGATTAGCAGTCTGATTATGAAACAGGCATCTTCTCAGGTAGCACGTACCATGAGTACGCTGATGGCAGCAGGTGTACCACTCATAGAGGCTGTGCAGATTGTAGCAGATACCATGAGCAATGTATACTATAAAGAAGCATTGCAGAATTGTAAAAACGAAATTATTATCGGACAACCTCTGTCCAGACCCTTAGAAGAGTGTGGGCTCTTCCCGCCAATGGTGTATCATATGACCCGAATCGGTGAGGAAACAGGTAATACAGAGGAAATGCTTTCTAAGCTGGCAGATTACTATGATGAAGAAGTAGAGGTAGCGGTGCAGGGCTTCATGGCAGCACTGGAGCCTATGATTATCGTGGTGCTTGCAGGTATTGTAATCACCATTGTAGGTGCATGTATGGCTCCCATGCTTACTATGTACGAGTCCTTGGGTAATCTGTAAGAGGAAACAATATGTGACATGCTTGGGAAAGAAGGCGGTGTTTTATGATGAATAAGAAAATCAATATAAAAGGTTTTTCGTTGGTGGAACTCATAATTGTAATCGCTATCATGGCAGTGATGATAGGTGTGTTGGCACCTCAATATTTGAAATTCACTACCAATGCCCGAGTGTCTACAGATATTACCAATGCCAATCAGATGAACCAACTGATAAATGCAGCTGTTGCGGACGAGCAGGGAAGTTCTCTCCCCTCTACCATATCGGGAGTGGGCGGAGATGCAGTTTCCGGTGTGCCCGGATTGGAATATTTGCCCTATTGCAAGGTGGATAAGAGCTTTGCGTGGGAAGTTACGATTGATGCCGGACATGGTGTGGAAACAATAACTCTGAATACTCTGCCTGTATATTCCCGCACCAGTCAGGTAAATGATTATTACGATCAGTATTATGTGGATTAGTATTTACGGAATTGAAGTTGCCGGGTAGGGACGGCACTTTAAGATAAATTATTAAACAATTAACCAAAAGAAAAAGGAGAGATTACTATGAAAAAGATGAACAACAAAGGTTTTTCACTTGTAGAATTAATTATTGTAATTGCCATCATGGCAGTTCTGATTGGTGTATTAGCACCTCAGTACTTAAAGTATGTTAACAACTCTAAGGTATCTACCGACGTAACCAATGCACAGGCACTGGCTACTGCATTCAATGTTGCAATCGCTGATGGTAATGCTTTGAGTGGTACATATTCAGGTACCGGCGGTTCTTCAATGTCCATTTCTGGTGTTAGTGCTACCAACTGGCCTGCAACCAAGTACAGCGCTGGTGCAACTTGGGTAGTTGATGTTGATGTAAATGGTGTAAAAACTATTACTTTAAGTTCTTTATCTATTTATCCTACACCTGAAGCAGCTAACGGTTATGCTTCTACATTAATGAAGTAATTTTTTTGAAAGGAACTTCTCATGAATATACTCCCTACATTGATGAACGTAAGTATGTATAGCATTGTCTTTCTCTACGGCATTACAATCGGCAGCTTCTTAAATGTTGTCATCTGCCGTGTACCGAGAGGAGAAAGCGTAGTAAAGGTTCGCTCTCATTGCGAGGACTGCGGCTATCAGCTAAAGTGGTATGATTTAATACCCGTGTTCAGTTACATATTTCTGAGAGGAAAATGTCGCAAATGTAAGGCGGTCATATCCATTCAGCACCCTCTTATAGAGGGGCTGAATGGTGTGCTTTACATCATGTTATTTGCAAGGTTTGGATTAAGTGTCGAAACCCTGCTTTTTTGCCTTATGGGCAGTGCTTTGATTGCGCTGAGTGTGATAGATTTCAGAACCTATGAGATACCCTCAGGGTTTCCCTATTTTATCTTTGCACTGGGTGTGGTGAGAGTGATTACGCAGTGGCCGAATTGGCAGCCTTATGTAATAGGTTTTTTTGCTGTAAGTACTTTTTTGTTTATATTATTGCTGGCCAGTGGCGGTCGTGCCATGGGCGGTGGAGATGTCAGACTCATGGCTGCGTGCGGATTAGTAACAGGATGGCAGCAGAGCGTTCTGGCATTGGTAATAGGATGTATATTAGGTGGTGTGATTCATTTGATACGCATGAAAGTGTCGGGTGAAGAACATATGCTGGCGATGGGGCCGTATCTGGCAGCCGGCGTAATGATAGCTGTAATGTGGGGAGACTACTTTATAGCATGGTATTTGGGCTTGCTTGGCCTATAACAAAAAGATTAAAAGAGTTCCCGATATCGGGGAGAAGAACAGAGAGGGCGCTTTATGGCTAGTAAAATACTCAGCGTTGAAATCGGTAATTCAATTACTAGAGTTTGTGAGATGGATTTTCGTGTAAAAAATCCAAAGGTTTATAAGAGTTTTTGTATACCCACTCCTCAGGGAGCAATAGAAGACGGCTTTGTGCGTGAGAATGCAGAATTTGTTGCTGCAATGAGAAGAGCGCTCAGTGCCAATAAAATTTCGACAAAACAGGTGGTGTTTTCTGTAACCTCCAGTAAGATTGTTACTCGAGATGTTACGATTCCCTCCATTAAAATAAATCAAGTTGGCTCCTATATCAAGGCGAATGCAAATGATTATTTCCCTATTGATTTGTCCATGTATGAACTGGCGCATGTACTGCTGGGTACTGAGACAGATGATGAAGGCAAGGAAAAGATGCGCGTCATGGTAATGGCGGCAGGTAAGGATCTGATTGCAGATTATGCCAGATTTGCGACAGAATGTGGTTTGCGTTTTGTATCACTGGATTATTGTGGTAACAGTGTATATCAGATTATGAGAAATGAATGTGGTAGCGAAACTACATTGGTTGTAAAGATAGAAGATACAGCTACTATTGCGACGATCATTTCCAGTGGGGATTTATTACTGCAGAGAAATATTGCTTATGGAATTGACAGAGCATGTAATGCAATGATGGATTCGCAGGAGCATTATGTAGGTACCTATACAGAGGCGTTTAATACTGCATGTCAGAAACCTTGTATTAAGGTAGCGTTGAATGATAGAACCAGAATTATAGAGAAGGATGATGTGTTCAGTGAAACAGAGGCAGAGTCTGATGCAAGATTAGCAATCACCAAGACCTTCTCTCAGTTAATCGGTAATCTGGCACGTTTGGTGGAGTTACATAATACCAAAGCAGTAGGTGGCAGTATAAGCCAGGTGCTGTTAATCGGTATCGGTGCAGAGGTGCAGAATTTATCTAAGCTTTTGACCAATGAATTAGGTATTCCCACACGTGTGGTTAAGAATTTATCTGCTGCTTCCACTAATTCAAGCGGAATGGAAGAGTTTGCTTTAGGTAGATATGTAGGTGTAATCGGTGCTGCGATTGCCCCTGTAGATCTGACATTAAGTGACAAAGGTAAGAAGGGGAAAGCTAAAATTAATTATGGCAAGATTGCTGTTTTAGCCGGATTGCTTTGTGCTGTGGTTATAGTAGTAATGGTTGTCAAATCACTTATTCCGTATTACGCAGCAAAAGAAGTTGAGAACAGTCTGAAGGCACAGGAAGCACAATATGCAGAAGCGGAGCCAATCTATAATAGATTTGTGAATATGTCAGAGTTGTATTTAGAGGTCATAAATCAGTATAGAATGACAGAGCATTCCAATGATGAAATAGTGGCTTTCTTTACAGAACTGGAGCAGAAACTGCCCTCTGATACGGTGGTAAAGGAGATTGTATCCGATAGTGAAAGCGCAAGAATTACTTTTTGGGTACCGGAACTGGAGCAGTCAGCGAAGATATTACAAATTTTGCGTGGTTTTGAGTCGGTTATGGATGTAGCGCTCGGTGACGGTACGAAGGATTCCGGGGATGAAGAAACCGGTGAAGCAGGATTTGTTTTCCAGGCTATTTGCTATTATTATCCCATTGAATTAGAAGACAATGTTGAAGATATTCAATTTGCCGATTCACAGGAGACAGGAGGCACAGATGAAGAATAAAGCGGAGACAGCATGTATATTAACAGTAGTGGTGGGCATTTTATTGATTTTTGTGTCCTATCTCTATATTTATAAACCAAATGTGCAGAAGACAGCTGATTTGGAAGCTTCTAACCAGCAGTTGCAGTTACGTGTTGATGAATTGAGAGGCTTTTATGAGAAGATGCCTGAATATAAAGAGAAGAATGCTTTTATGGAAGAAGACATTCTGAAAAAGCTGGATGAATTCCCTATTGATGTGAAGGATGAGGATGTGATACATTTAGCGCTCAGAACATGGGAAGAGGGTATCCCCACAGGATATACAACTATATTAGTAGGTGAACGGAAAGAACTGGGAGTCGTCAATGAAGAAATTGTTGTAAAGGGTGATGTTGACGGGCTTGAAAAAGCGCTTACTTTTAAAGAGCGTACCGGAACCTATGACAATATGACCACTTATACATATTTAAAAGATTTATTAGCCAGCATGAATGATGGCCAGGAACAGTTGGCGATTAATAAAATTTCTTATACTTTAAATGAAGAATCAAAGATGCTGGAAGGCAGTATAGAGTGTAAGTATTATATGGTTGACGGTATCAATAAGCCTTATGTGCCAAAGGATTTCAAAGAGTATGAATTGGGTGTTTTGAATCTGTTTGGAAGTGTTGAACTGAGATAATGAATGAAGTATATAACTGAGGGATGCAAATATGAAAAAGCTGAGAAACTTTTTGGATTCAAAAAAATTGAATAATAAAGGTATGTCTTTGGTGGAGATATTGGTTGCAGTGGTTATATTGGCCGTTGCATCTGTTGTGCTTCTCCGTGGATTTGCATCCGCAGCTCTATACAATCAAAGTGCGGCTGTCAGGCAGCATTCAATAACACTGGCGCAGAGCTTGATGGAGAGTATGAAATCATATTCCATCGATGTACTGGACACGCAGTTTGCCAGTGTTAGTAATGCAGATTTTAAGATTTATAAGTTGGAGACCAGCAGTACCAAGAGCAGGACGATTAGTGGTGAAAGTAGAACATATGATTTGAAGGGTGTAAAGTGTAATGATTTATATTATGATGCTAAAATAACTGTGACACCGTATACACATGTTCCTGTTACCGGTTCCCCGGCGGTAGCTGTACAAGAAAATTTAGTAAATATTGTTAATCCTAATAAGTATCATGATGCAATATTCAGACAGAAAGAAACAGAGGAGTTTAATTACTTCCATGAGGATATTACAGCTGCAATTGCAGCTGTTGATCCGGATGCCGTTGATCCCGGATTGAGTGGTTATGCACTGAGTACGGCGAATACACATATTAACTCAAGAAATATGAAGATAACCATTACAGCGAATACAGTGGATATCAGTGTTACCTATAATTACACCATAACAAATCTCAGTTATGATGTTATGGGATTGCTTGATCCCTCAGATCCCACTTCGTTAGTGCAGTTGCCAACTTCTACTCCTTATAATGGTACGTTGTCCACTACGATTTCATTCAAGGATGATTATGGGCAGGAGTATGATAATACGGCAACCGGTGCGGTGCTTGAGAATATATATTTTTATTATTATCCGATGTATGATAACGGAGCGTTTTTGAATTGTGCAACCGATAGTTTGACAATTGAAAATAATAGCAGTAGTGCAAAGACTGTGTATCTAATAAAGCAGGAGAGCGCACAATTTGCTTATGAAACGAATTATGTAACGGCAGAGAACAGTTATAGATTGAATTTAAGTGCGTCAGGACAACCAATTATTCTGTATCATAATGTAGACGAGTCGATTCCCGGCGGTGGCAATCCGGATATTACTTCTACATATGCCGGAATAGCCAATAATGGTTCACCTTGGAAAGAAGCCACAACGGCTAAGCCGCTTCTGTATGAAGTGAAAGTTAATGTCTATAAGAACGGTTCAACAGAGTCTATTTGTGAATTAAAGGGAAGTACTAACATACAGTAACGGAAAGGAAAAAGAAAGCAGATGAAAGACAAGATACGATTAAAAAGACGCAAATTGAATGAATCTGGCGCAGCTCTTGTTACGGTAGTCGTTGTTATTGGTTTCATCAGTATATTGGTTACGGTTATTTTGTATTCGGCAGGTATGAACTATTACATGAAGGGTACTGACAAAGAAATAAAAGACAGCTTCTATGATGCAGAGAGTGCATTGGAAATTGTCAAAGCAGATATGCTTACAATGGCGAATGATGCTTTTCAGGTGGCTTATAAGGAGACCGTGACAAATGTCTGTTCCATAGAAGATGGCGGTAATCTTACCGATGAGTATAATAAGTTGTTTGTGCAAGAGGTGCAAAAGAAGTTCAATCTTATACCTAACCTAGATGGTTATTATGACGAAAAAGTAGGAGATAAGTATAAGGCAAGCTTGTCACTTGTGGATCCTGATAAAACTGTTGCTTTGGTATACAATGAAAGTGCAGGAACCATTATTGTGAAAGGATTTAAGGTCAGTTATACAAAGGATGGTTATAACACCGAGATTTTGACAGATTTTATTATCCGTCCGCCCGCTGTGGAATGGTATGCTAATAAATCAGAAACCATTATTGGTCCCGGTGTGGATACATCTACCGCATTTCAACGTAAAGTCTTTGACATAGCGGATTGCGTGGTGTATTATAATTGGGAGAAGAGATAAAGGGGGACGTGTATGAGAAAAGATAACAGGGGCATGTCGCTGATAGAAGTAGTTATTGTTGTTGCCATTATAGCAGTAATCGGTGCGGTAATGACAGTTGGTCTCAGTTCTTTTTTATCTAAACCGGCAGAGGAGTGTGCCAGTAAGTTGTCTACTGCGCTGAAAGCAGCCCGGGTATCTACCATGGGTAAGCAAAGCGTGGTTTTGAAACTGTATGAGAAAGATGATTATATTTATCTTAGAGAAGAGATTACAGCGTCCGGTGGTACTACAGAGACTAAAGATATAAAGATAGGTGAGAAAGGTGTAGAGGTTACCTATACGACAAGTGACGGAACTTCAGGTATTGCACTGGGCGGTGCGGCTTCGCCGTTGGTGTTTCAGTTTAATCGCCCAACCGGTGGTTTAAAGCCGATTTCTGCATCACCTAATATATATTGCGAAGAAGTGCTTGTAAAAAAAGGAACACGTGAAATGAAGGTAAAGATTGCTTATCTGACAGGAAAGGTAAGCTTAGAATAAAAAGGAGGAGAAAAATGAAACTTTTTAGAAAAAGATTTCGGTTTCTGAATAAAAAAGGTTTCTCTATGGTTGAGCTTATTTGTGGTGTTGCCATCTTAGGCGTTATAAGTACAGCTGTGACCGGCGCTTTAGTTATAAGCGGAGATAGCTATAAGCGTGGAACCAATGAGACTGAAATTCAGCAGGAAGCGCAGTTGGTTGCAAATCAGATCAGTGACTTGATGATTGATGCATCGGCAGATGTTACCTTTGCCAGTGATACGCTTACAATTAAGCAGGGTACCAAGACATATACTGTAACATGGGATTCTGTCACAAAGCAGCTGAAGTATCAGGAAAGTGATAGTGCTGGTGCCGGATACACATCTGATGTCCAGTTGATGGCGGAAAATGTTGACTCATTTAATGTCAATGTTGATGATTTTACAAAGACCGGCTATGCTAAGATGGATTTGACTATTGCTCGAGAAGGTAGGGATTATCCTTCAACATTCACTATTTCTGCGCGAAATAAGGATATTACATCGGAAGTGACAGCTGTTGCAAAGATTATAACCAAAACAGACTTGTTACTTGAGCCGAACATGACTTTTAATTTTGCTCCGGAAACCAGTGTTACCGGTATCGCAAATACAGATGTCGAGTGGGAGTTCTATGAGGGCTTCACTCCTATGGACCCGAATACCACCATCTCATCGGCAGGTGTGCTTGTTGTAGGTAATAATGAAACGGCAAATTTACTTAGATTAAAAGTTTCTACTGATGAGAAAGATGCTTCAGGAAACCCTTTGGCAGACAAGATGGTAGTTGTCAGAGTAAGAAGAGCGAATAATATAGCTGTAACCGGACAACTGATATCCGGTAATCCTGAAATGGCAGGCGCAAAATATGAGCTTACAGCTGCTGTAGTTGGTAAGAATTTTGAAAGACACGAAATGGATACTGATGATGAGTGGGAAAACAAGAATGGATATGCGGTTGACTGGACTTCCAATTTGCCGGTAGGTTCTCCTCATGATTTAGATCCTGTTGCATATGATCCTGCTAATCCTACTATCAGAAAAGCTGTCTTAACATTAGGTGCTGATCTGACTGTTGGCGAAAGTATAGTTGTTACAGCAGTGTCTGCACATGCAAACGGTGTGAATAAAAAAGGTATCGCATATGCTTCTATTACAGATGACTGGACACTTCAGCCGACAGAACCGATAGTTGATCCCATCTCTGATCCTGACCCTAGTGGTCCTGCCGGAACAGAAGGATGGATGCGTAGAAGTGATAATGCCCAAGGTACAATTGATGATTTGACTGCATTAAAGCAGAGTGTTGGTGGAGTTGAACATAAGATTCAGATTCAATACCGTGCTCTGCCGGATGGAACATGGTCCGGTTGGTTGGAGAACAGACCTGAGTACCAGGCAGATGCTAATAATTCACAGACAATCAATTTAAGACCTTTGTTTACGGCAGCAATGGAATACGACAAAGCATATCAGATTAGAATCAGAGTTGTTATTGTTGACGGTGCTGATAATATTGTTTGGCCTGATTTTGCAACTACTCCTGCACATATTTATATGCTTGAGTCTACAATGCCGGCGGTAACAGTGCCCTTTAACAGTGCAATCTTGGGTATGACAACATCGTATGGTAATACTAAGAATGGAGCACCTAATATTGTAGTAACTCCTAATGACAGGGAGAAGACAATTTTAACAATTGATGGTGATAATGTTTTAGGTATTCCTGTAGAGAGAATCCAGAATGAAATCAGATTCACTGTTGAGAAAGAGATTAGTCCTGATAACTGGGATGAGGTATCTAATAATGAATATGGTGTGCAAGAAGTTAAGGCTACTCAAGGTAATCTGCAGATGATATTTGATATGAATGCTACAACTTTGTATCCCGGCACATATCGAGTAAAGGTTTGGGCAGATGATTTGGATGAGTCCAGTTTAGCAGCTGACGGTTCCATTGTAGCGAAAGACCCGAAACAGGATTATATTTTATATGATGTGGATGCTAATAAGGGTGTTTACTATTTTACTGTTACAAATAATTAATTGAAAAGAATAACAAAAGGTCCGGTGGAGAAACCACCGGACCTTTAAATTAAAATGACACGCCGCGAATACGGCGTGTCATCTATGTTACATGTTATATTGACTATTTTTCTTCAGCCTTCACTTCACTCCAAATCTTCTCATTCAGTTCCTGATCCTTCTTTTCAACCAAATCCAGCACAGCTTTTGCTTTGGCCTGCATGGATATAGCTTTCTTTTCATCATTGATCAAGAATTCCAAATTGCTGGAAATCATATCGATGTTATTCTTGAACTCCTGAACCAGCTCTTCAGTTTTGGTCTTTGCAACTTCCAGGATTTCTGCCAGATAGGACTCGTACTGCATCTGGGTAGTGGATGCAAACATATCTTCAATATCGTTCTTATAGGACTTTTTATCGTTGGTAGAGAAGATAAAGATTGCCTTCTGCTTGTTGATATATTCATCCATTCGAAGTGCCTTCAGGGAAGAAGGAGGTACCTGTGTATCGGATACGTTGGCAATACGTTTTACCAGTCCTTCATCGATGCCCTTATATCCCGTAATGGTTTTTACCAGACGGGAACGAAGTTCCTCAATCTGTTTTTTCAGGATGATTTCACGATTGGTTTTGTAGTAATCATCAATTTCCATCAGGAAGAGGTTCAGCTCTTCGCGAATCAGATGGTTCTTTTCCTCAAAGACTTCGGGGCGGATTGCAATCCATTTCATCTTATCTGCCATCTTGGAAGCCTGCTGTTTGCGGCTGTCAATGATGCCGTTCAGTGCCCCTACCTCAGCATAGGTATTGATGAGGTATTCCGCATTCAGAGTCTCTACAAAGGTAGCATATGTGCGGTCAATATCAGCCACCATGGTTGTCTTCATGGTCTTGATATTCTCGGAAATCTGCTCCTTGGACAAGCGTGCCTGTGCTTCGATTGCTTCATAATCATCGCGGATAAAGTTAACAACGCTGTTGATACTGTCATAAAGGGACTTGGCCTTAACTGCCAGGGCATATTTTTCTGCATATTTTACGATTTCTTTTTCAACCGCATACATACCGGAGTTTACATAAATACGCTGCAGAATAGGCTCCAGGCTATTGTCACCGGGGGTGTCACAGTTCTTTAATTCCTCCAGACAGTCTTCAATCATCTGTTTGGTTTCATTGTCGGCATGAGCCATTTTGTTGAGCTTGAAGTACATACCGGTTTCTACTTCTGAGTTATCTGATTTCATCAGCAGAGGATCTGTAACAGGTGTGTTATTGATTTCATTTCTGTGATTTGCCAGCCAAAGTCGCTCATCTTCAGTATCTACATTGTTGCGAATTGCTTTAGAGATATATGCAGCCTTGGAGGACACAAAGAAGAGTCGCTCATTGGATAAATCAATGTATTCAGCTTCTTCATTATAAATTTTGTCAGTTTCCTTCAGAGAGATGCCAACCTTTTTATCTTTGAGATTATTTAGGTCTGTCAGGCTGCGCGTATCTGCCTGATTGATAATATGTAAGGAACGGGTCAGGTCAATATGTACCTTGTCCTTGGTATCAGCATCCTCACGGGAAGATTTAATCAGCTTGTATAAAATGGAGTTACCGGTTCCCTCCATCTTGGTAGGCTCATAGAGGATAACAAGTATGGAATTGGTCTGTTGCTGCAAGGCATTTTGCAGAACCAGTAAATGCTCGTTAGAATTACTGTCCGTACCGGGAGTATCATAAAAAGTAAAGTTGATATTCGGGTCCAAAGGAATCGGGTAACTTACTTCGATAATACCATCGATATACTCGGGATAATCCTCAACCGGTGCGTTGGGGATATCATTTAAGGATTTTAAAATCTGATACAGCTGCTCGTGTTCCTGCAAATGGAATACGATGGCACTGTTGATCTCGTTCTGAATCTTTCTCTTGGTTTCATTGCACTGTCCCTTAGAAAAGAAAGCGAACTGTTTCTTGGCAACATCCCATGCAATGGTTACCAGAATGGGCTCGTCAGAATTATTCTTTTTCATGGTAAATGTAACTGCAGGGTTAGTGCTGTTTTGGATGCGGAACATTTTGGCTGTTTCCGAATTGATGCTTTCCGGCAGGATACGTTTACCAATCAAAGTATTGATAAAAGTAGATTTACCGGAGCTGTAGGTACCAACCAGACAGAGGTTGATATCGTTCATATTCAGCTGTTCACGCTTCTTTTCAAATTCGAACTTTCTGGTTTTGAAAGAATGAATGATTTCTGAACCTTCCAGTTCAGAATCAAAAACGGTCAGTGTATCATCGCAAAATTCATTGATACAATTAAAAATATCCGCTACAGAGGGTAATTCAATGAAGTTGCTGATAATGAAACGCTCTTCACCGGTTGATTTGTTGTACTCGGATAATTTCTCCTTGAAGTCTTCATAGTCAATCTTAGTGCCCTTGAATACCAGGCTGATTTTTTCATTCAGGAACTGCTCCCAAATATCATTAAAAAATTGATTACCCTGATTCTGTAATAAGAATTCACCGTGCCCGGGAGAATAAGGCTGCAGATTCGGACAGATATTGTACGGGATGTCCAAAAAGGCACCTTTTACTTTGGCCAAGAAGCGAATTTCTTTTTTTACAGGGTGATACATAATCATTAGTTCTTTCACTGTTTTGCCTCCCCGAAAATTATTTTTAAAGAAATACCTATATGTTGTACCTTAACATATCTATTATAAGCATATATGGTGAAAAAGTCAAAAAAATATTGCA
>JAZODQ010000057.1:0-36887 GCA_045597105.1 Acetatifactor sp. | reverse complement strand
AATGTACTATGGAATAACATACTACAATTTTGATGAATTGAAGGAAGCTATTGAGAAATATATTAAGTATTACAACGAAAAAAGAATCAAAGAGAAACTTGGCTGGATGAGCCCTATTGAATACAGGCTATCCGTCTTGGCAGCATAAAAAATAGCGTAGCAGCCATTAAAACTGCTACGCTTAAAAAGTCTAACTTTTTGGGGTCACCTCAACATTCAACTATAGAGTGAGGTTTCTTTTTATCATTATACTTTCTTTCTCTTACTTCTATCCTTTTTATTTTTTCCAAGCTTACCAATCCCTATGATCACACACATTCCAAATGCGCCGCCGCAGGTATCAATCAGCATATCCCAAACGCTGCAATAGCGTCCCGGCACAAAGCTTTGGTGCCACTCATCACCGGCTGCCGATAGGAATATCCAAATCAATACTCCCAGACGCAGCCATTTATTATCCGGTAGCCACAAACTGCACAGGCTGTAAATAGCTATTGCCAATACTGCGTATTCACTAAAATGGGCCAGCTTACGAATGGGATGTTCCATATCCTCCGCAATTTCTTTCTTTAATGTTTCCGACCAGTTATCACCCTTAAGTTTATCAAGCACTTCCACACATTGTTCTGAGATTGCTTTGCTCAGGCTTCCCGATTCCTCACCGTCCTGTCCGGAAAAAGAAAAAATCATCATATAAAGAAGTATCGTAATAATCAGCCAGAATCCTGACCATATATATTTCTTTATTGTCTTATTCTTATTATTCTTCGTCATTCTGCAATGCCTGATATACTTCGATTCTCTGGGAATCATTCTGGGGCATACCGATAAAGGTTGCGCCATAAGCATATCCATCCCTTAATAATTCAATTCTTACAATCTTCAAAAATACATGAATGGTTTCCATGGTCCAGATTTTGATATCTGCATCATAAACCGTACCGATACCAAGCAGATTGGTACATTCAAAACCGATACCTGTCTTGGACAAATCTTTTACATCTACCTCTAATTCCTTAGGATTTCTGCCATCCATGCTGCTGATTACAGCACTGATATTTAATTCTGTTCGGATACTGCGTCTTCTCTCTTCCATACTCTTATGCTCCCTTTCTCTACACCGCCAGAGCTCTCGCCCTTCGGACTTCTTATTGTACCTCAAAGTCTGCTATAAACATAGCATCCCCGAAGCTGAAAAACCTGTATTTTTCTGTAACTGCCGTCTCATAAGCAGCCAGCACCTTTTCTCTGCCTGCAAGTGCAGATACCAGCATCACCAAAGTAGACTCCGGCAAATGAAAATTGGTAATCAGATAGTCAAGCACCTTGAACCGGTAACCGGGATAAATAAATATCTCCGTATTATCACAGCCCGGTACAACTCTGCCGTTTTCGTCCGCTGCACTCTCTACGGTTCTGCAACTGGTAGTTCCCACACAGATGACTCTGCCTCCGCTTTCTTTGGTACTGTTTATTATATCGGCAGCTTCTTCGCTAACTTGATAATACTCCGAATGCATATGATGTTCAAGTACATTTTCTTCTTTTACGGGTCTAAATGTACCCAGCCCCACATGAAGAGTCACATATGCGATACGAATGCCTTTCTCATGAATACGCTCCAGCAGTTCCCGGGTAAAGTGAAGTCCTGCCGTAGGTGCTGCTGCAGAACCATCATACTTGGCGTACACGGTCTGATAACGGTTCTTATCCTGCAGTTTATGGGTGATATAAGGCGGCAGGGGCATTTCCCCCAGTGCATCCAATACCTCTTCAAAGATACCCTCATATTCAAAATGAATCAGACGGTTACCTTCCTCCACTGTCTCCAGCACTTCTGCCTTTAACAAACCGTTTCCGAATACCAGGCGGGTTCCGGGTTTGCATTTTTTGCCCGGCTTTACCAGTGTCTCCCACACATCTCCTTCCCTGCGCTTTAGGAGCAGAACCTCCACATGAGCTCCCGTCCCCTCACGTTCACCGAGAAGCCTTGCAGGAATTACCTTGGTATTATTCAACACCAGGCAATCCCCGGGATTTAAATAATCAATAATATTTCTAAAAATTTCGTGCTTTACTTTACCGGTATTTTTATCCAGACAAAGGAGTCTGGAGGCCGTTCTGTCCTCCAGAGGATCCTGTGCAATCAGCTCCTGTGGCAAATCAAAATAAAAATCCGATTTCTTCAGTATTTCTGTCATTACAGGGAAGCCTCCTCCACAAATGCCATATAACCGCGATAAACCTCATAAATATCAGCCTTGCTGGTAGCCTCCCAGGGTGCATGCATATTCAAAACAGCTACACCGCTATCGATCACATTCATGCCATACAATGCTAAAATATACGCAATGGTTCCACCACCGCCCAGGTCTACCTTACCCAGTTCTGCAGTCTGGAAGTTAATCTTCTTTTTATCAAAAATATTTCTGATGTGTGCCAGATACTCAGCATTGGCATCATTAGAACCGGACTTACCTCTTGAACCCGTGAATTTATTCAGCACCATACCGCCGCCCAAAAATGCCACATTCTTCTTATCAAAGCTGGATGCATAGGAAGGGTCATAGGCACTGCTTACGTCAGAAGAAAGCATGCAGCTGTTTGCCAGACAACGTCTGAGATTCAGCTCATTATATACTCCGCACAGGTTCATAACCTCTGCCACTGCATTTTCAAAGAAATGGGACTGCATACCGGTCGCACCCACACTGCCGATTTCCTCTTTATCTACCAGGATACAACATGCCGTTCTATCTACTTCACCTATATCAAGCATGGCCTGCATGGAGGTAAACGAACATACTCTGTCGTCCTGTCCGTATGCCAGAATCATACTTCTGTCAAAGCCTGCTTCACGGGCTTTACCTGCAGGCACGATTTCCAGCTCCGCAGAAATGAAATCCTCTTCCTCAATTTCATACTGCTCCTTCAGAATATCCAGTACACCGGCCTTCACAGCATCCTTTACCTTATCTTCCTTATTCTCACCCTTTTTCAAAATAAGGGGCTTATTTCCGACAATTAAATCCAGTGCCTCGCCCTCAATTACTTTGGCAGCCTTTTTCTCAAGCTGCTCCTGAGCCAGATGGATGAGCAGGTCAGAAATAAAGAATACAGGATCATCCTCGCTTTCACCGATATTGATTTCTACAGTGGTTCCGTCCTTGCGTACCACTACTCCGTGAATGGCAAGGGGAATGGTTACCCACTGGTATTTCTTGACACCACCGTAATAATGAGTATCAAAATAAACAAAACCACCGTCCTCATACAAAGGATTCTGCTTTACATCCAATCTGGGACTGTCAATATGTGCCCCCAGTATATTCATACCCTCTGTCAGGGGCTTTGCACCCATCTGAAACATCACGATGGACTTATTCATCCACACGCTGTATACCTTATCACCCTGCTTTAAAGTGATATTATTTTTAATATAGTATTTCAGCTCCTTATATCCGGCAGCTTCAATTGTATTTACAATGGTATCAATACATTCTCTCTCTGTCTTACCATTATCCAAAAAGTTACGATATTCCTTGGAGAGCTTTTCACAGCTTTTCATCTGTTTGTCACTATAGGTCTCCCATGTATTCTTCTTTTCCATACAGGCGCCTTCCTTTCCGCAATTCTATTTCTTATATTTCCACATTATACCAAAGGTATACATCCTCTGCAAGAAAAACAACAGCCCAACCCTTCGCGGCCGGCCTTATTGAAATAAACCCGACAGAGCAAAAACTCTGCCGGGTTCCAAATCCTAAAACCTTTGATTAACTTCTCAGTTCCGCACCGAAATTCTTATTCAGCTGCTTTAATATCTTCTTCACAAATGCATCTACGGAATCTGCGCCAAATGCCTCATCCTTAGGTGTGAATACAACAGAGAATGCCATACTCTTCTTATCTGCCGCAACCTGCTCTCCTTCGTAAATATCAAAGAGTGTAATCTTCGTGATATACTTGCAGGCCTCCATCATAACTGCTTCAATCTGGCCGCAGGTAATCTCCTTGGAAACAACGATTGCCAAATCTCTCTGCTCCTCAGGGAACTTAGGTAGGGGCTTAAATACAGGTTTCTTACCATACCATTTGGATACAATCTTTAAATCCATCTCCAGAAGGAATACCTGTGTACGTAAATCCTGCTCTTCTGCAATATCATATGCCAGCTTTCCGAAGTAACCGATTTCTTCACCCTCGCACAGAATACGTGCGGTCTGATAAGGATGGGTGAAGGTCTTGGTATCATTCTCATAAGTAAACTTCAGTTGCAGCGTATCTGCAATCTTCTCTGCAATTCCCTTCATGGTATAGAAGGATTCCTTCTCACCGAAGATACCTACGCAAAGCTTTGCCTTCTCATCAGGATAACGGGTAAGGGGCAATTCGTAAGGCATGAACACATTACCGATTTCAAACAGTCTTCCTTCCAGATTTCCTCTCTTCTGGTTACGTGCAATTGCATTAATCATGGATGCTGCCAAAGTGGTACGCATCAGGGATAGTTCTTCCGTGATGGGATTTACCAGTCTGATTGCTTTACGCTCTACTGCATCCTCAGGGAATCTCAACAAATCCAAATCAGCAGGCGAGAAGAAGGAATAGTGAATACATTCATATGCTCCCACACTACAAAGTGCCTTCTTTAACTTCAGTTCGCTCTTCTGTACCAGATTCAGACCACCGATAGTAACTTTTGCAGAAGGCATGAATGCAGGTACTACATGCTCGTAACCATACAGACGGATAACTTCCTCTGCAATATCCTGATAGGTCTCAATATCCTCACGATATGCGGGCACCTGAATTGTCAGGTTATCTCCTTCAATCTTAGGAGCGAAGGTCAGGTTCTTCATAATCTTCAGAATCTCCTCATTAGGCACTTCGATTCCGAGACATTTGTTTACTTTATCAATACTTACTGTTAATTCTCTGGGTTCCACGCTGTTACCGGTATTCACATCCACATGCATACGGGATACCTTACCGCAGTTAAGCTCCTCAATTAAATGAAGTGCACGCTTTAATGCCATAACAGTTGCATACTCATCCACACCCTTTTCATAACGGGCACTGGAATCAGAACGCTTACCCAGCGCTCTGGAGGTTCTTCTGATATTATCGCGGGCAAACTTAGCAGACTCAAAGAGTACACTGCTTGTAGTTTCACGAATCTCAGAGTTAAGCCCTCCCATTACACCGGCCAGTGCAACAGGCTTTACACCATCACAAATAACCATATTGGCATCTGTCAGGGTCAATTCCTGACCATCCAGGGTAACGATAGGTTCACCGTTCTTTGCACGTCTTACATTGATGGCATTGCCTTCCAAAGTAGTGAGGTCAAATGCATGCATAGGCTGACCCAGTTCCTTTAAAACATAATTTGTGATATCTACTACATTGGAGATTGCTTCAATACCCACCAGGGCAAGTCTGCGCTTCATCCATGCAGGGGATTCTCCGATTTTTACATCTGTTACATAATGTGCACTATATCTGGGACACAAGTCAGGACAGTCAACAGTTACGGTGAAACCTTCCAAAGTAGCATCCGTCTCTGTATAGCTCAAATCAGGAGTCTTCAATTCTTTCTCCAGTACTGCCGCCACTTCTCTGGCAATACCGTAAATACTCTGACAGTCAGGACGATTTGCAGTAATGGCAATATCAAAAATCCAATCATCCAGACCAAGAATCGGCTTCACATCCGCACCAACCTCGGCATCCTCAGGCAGGACAAGCAGTCCGTTGTAACCTGCTCCGGGATACATATTTTCACTGACACCCAGCTCCACACCGGAACAAAGCATACCAAAGGATTCATAACCGCGAAGTTTGCCTTTACCGATGGTCATAACACCTTCAACAGTCTTATGATCCTTTGCAGTAGCATATACAGTCGCACCTACCAGTGCTGCGGGGAACTTACCACCTGCTACTACATTATCCGCACCACAGCAAATCTGGAACTGACCATGCTCTCCACAGTCTACCTGACATACATGCAGGTGGGTATCGGGGATTGCTTCACAAGTAAGCACTTTACCTACTACAACCTTGCTGATGTCCTTTCCTACCTCATACAACTCTTCTACTTCAAAGCCACAGGAGAATAATTTATCCTGTAATTCCTGGGGAGTAACATCTATATCAACATACTCTTTTAACCAACTAAGGGGTGTAATCATCTCTATTTACCTTTTCCTCTCTACTATTCTATTCACTCTGAATGATTTAAAAATTGTTAACGTTGTATTTTGCAACGACTTACAATTTCTTTGCTTTAGTCATTTAACTGCTTCAATACACGTAAATCTGATTCAAATAACAGCTTGATGTTATTGATACCGTATTTCAACATAGCAGTACGCTCAATACCAATACCAAATGCCAAACCGCTGTAAACATTAGAATCGATGCCACAGTTTTCAAGCACCTTATTATTTACGATACCGGCACCCAGAATCTCGATCCAGCCCGTTCCCTTACAAAGCTTACAACCGGTTCCGCCACACTCAAAGCAGCTGCAATCTACTTCTACAGAAGGCTCTGTGAAAGGGAAATAAGAAGGACGCAGTCTGGTCTTGGTGCCTTCCCCGTAAATCTTCTTTACAAACTCATCCAGCATACCCTGCAAATCGCAGAGAGTGATACCCTTATCCACTACCAGACCTTCCATCTGGGTAAACATAGGTGAATGGGTAGCATCATCATCGGAACGGAACACCTTACCGGGAGACAAAATCTTAATGGGAGGCTGCTGCTTCTCCATAACATGAATCTGTCCTGCTGATGTCTGGGTTCTAAGTAAGAACTCAGGTGACAGATAGAAGGTGTCCTGCATATCTCTGGCAGGATGATCCTGAGGCGTATTCAGTGCAGTGAAGTTATAATAATCGGTCTCAATCTCAGTTCCTTCGTAAATCTCAAATCCCATTCCTGCAAAAATATCAATGAGCTGATTACGAATCAAGGTAATGGGATGCAGATTGCCTTCCTCTGATTCTACTGCCGGAAGGGAAATATCAATCTTCTCAGCCTCATACTTATCCTGTAATTCCTTTGCTTTCATCTTGGTATCCAGCTGTCCTAAGAAATCCAGCGCCCATACCTTAAGCTCATTCACTCCCTTACCATAATCAGCTCTTTCCTCGGGAGGAATATTTTTCATTTCTTTCATCAACAGGCCAATTTTACCTGTTTTACCATCTAAAAACTTCTTTTTGAACTCATATACTTCTCTGGAGGAATTCAATCCTTCAGCACCGGCAATAATTTCCTGCTTAATCTGTTCTAAATTTGCATTCATGTTTTTCTTCCTTTCTTTTTCTAAACATAAAAAATCCCTTGTAGTCATAGACTACAAGGGACGAAATTCTCCGCGGTACCACCCTGGTTCCTGATATCATATCAGACTCTCATTAACGCATAACGTGCGTGACCCGGCTTGAAATACTTGTCATAAACGTTCCTCCAAGCAGCTCCGGTGGGAAATTCAAGTTAGTATCTGAACTTAAGGAAGCTTGCAGCCGGTGACTTCCTCTCTCTGTAAGAAAATACGCTCTACTGTACACCATCAATGCTTTTTCACTTAACAGTTATATTAATTATTTTCGAGAAAAATGTCAAGGAGAAATTTTTTAAATGTTGCAAGATTACACTCGCACCGCAATCTGAAAAGCATCCTCATACACAATCTCTCCTACAAAGTTGGTATACACCACATCATAGGGGTGATTGTATTTATCCAGCAGTTGCATTGCCGGCTCTATTTTCCGGAGCATGTGCGCAGTATTTTCCACCTTAAAATATGTAATCACCGGCTGATCCCCACTTTGACACACATCAGGAATCGGTAAATTTTCTTCGAACCATGCATTAATACTCTTAAACAACTCCGCATCCTGTTCTTCCATCACACCATCATAAATCTTTCTCCAGCACATAGCAAAAATCCCCTTAGGTTGTTTGGTCACATAAGACAACTCCCTACCCTGAATACGAACATATTTGAAATTCATATTTTTATTCTCCCTTCTTTAATTCTTCCAATATTCCAGCAACTTTTCATCTATTTGCGCAACAGGTTCCTCTTTTATCTGACTGTAAAATACCAGCTTCTCAATCTCCTCCTTATCCTGTCGTCTTGACTTTATCACATCCAGCATCTCTCCCGGAAGACTTATACCATATAACGCACCATACTCCTCATGCCACTGGGGATTAAAATATCCGGGTGCCATACGATAATGCATTAATCCCAGATAAGTAAATTCTACATTCTCCAGTCCAAGTTCCTCATATGCTTCCCTGATAACACATTCCCGCAAGTTTTCCCCTTCGTCCCTACAGCCGCCGAATATCTCCCAGTTCTGTCGCCAATGATTCCATCCCATGAGATATTCATCACCTACTTTTACGACTAATAAAGCATGGGTAACCGGTGCATATTCTTTGAGTGCATTTGCTTCATCCACCTCAATGATGTTTAATAATTCATTTCCCTTACTGTCTTTGATAATCATCATTAATGCCTCCTTAAACTCCTCCACTGTACTCGCGCAATCTCTTATAGATAAAAAAAACGCTTGTCAGGGAAATTGTTTTCCCTAACAAGCGTGGATCAGACATCTGTCTACTATCAAAATAGATTATAATGATACTATAACGTTATGTCAAGCTATAAGTCATAGTCTTATTATTATATAATATTTTCCATTATTCACCGCGTACAAGCGCTTGAAACACCTCTCCGCGCTCTTCGAAGTTCTTAAAATATCCGTAGGATGCTGCCGCCGGAGATAATACACATGCCTTCCCTGCCGGGGTCAGTTCTTTCGCCTTCTCAACCGCTTCCGCCAAATCCGAAACCGGATATACGTTTTCACAGTCTGCTACGGCTTTGTATATACGTTTACCTGTTTCATATGCACAGATAAAGTTTACATCCCGTCTTGCCTTTATAAACTGTTCCAGCACTGTATAATCGATACCTCTGTCCATACCGCCAATGATTACCGTACCTGTATCAGGTACACTTTTCACTGCGTTCACAGCCGCCTCCGGTATGGTACTGATGGAATCATCATAATAACGGATTCCTGCATACTCACCTATAAACTGCAAACGATGGGGCAATCCGGTAAACTTCCGCAGAGTCTCTCTTACACCGTTTTGTGTACAACCATACACTTCGGTAGCTATCCGATATACAATCTCTGCGTTATACTGATTCTGCTCGCCCAGTATCTGCAATTCGTATCTGGGACTGAAATCATAGGGCATTATTGTCACCTGTCCCTTACAGGGAATCTCCGGTACATTTTCACCCACAAAGAAATAATCCTGCGCCCCCTGATACCAAGCAATATGACTCTTTGCCATAAAATATTTCTCAAGGGTACCATAGTAATCCAGATGCTCTTCATAAAGATTCAAAAACACTGCTACATGGGGTGACACATTGGTATGTGCCAGCTGATGACAGGACATTTCAAATACTACAATGGTATCCTCCGTAATTTCTTCAAAGTAATCCAGACAAGGCAGACCAATATTCCCCATAAGCATCACCTTTTTATTGGTATTTTCTTTCAATACCTGATAAAGCATGGTGGATGTGGTACTCTTACCCTTAGTACCGGTGATACCGATGACCTGATCTCTGTACTGCTCCAAAAAAAGCTCCGTCTGTGAATAATACTTAGGGTCATCTTCTTCCATTTTGATACCGGGGCTCTTGATGATGATATCGTAATCCTCTTCCCTGATATCCTCACGAAGCCCTTCAAATACAGCAACTGATGCAGGTCTGCACATACGGCTTAAAAAGTTCTCCGTTGACTTACCCTCGCGTCCGTATCCCCATATCAAAATTCTTTTGTCCTGCAACAAGTGAATCACGTCAGCCACTATCTTATCTTCCCTTCATCAGCTCTGCAAATGCTTCCGGCAGATTATTTGTTTCCACATAATTCTTCAGCATAGGTGCCAGAGGAGACGCTATATACAGTATCTCCTGCTCATAACGGTCAGTTAAAAGGCTCTTGCCACCCTGCTCAATAAAATAGAGTAAGGATGCCAGCACTTCACTTCTGGTGCCTACACATTCAAAGGGTTTATTCTCCAGTATACCGGTCAACTCACGGAATTCCTTATCAAAGGAATCCTTATTCAGCAGATGCTCACCAAATACATTTAATAACTCCTCCTCTGTCAGGAAAGGCAAGAGAATGATATACACAAACAGACACTTGGAGCATGCACCGCACCAGATTCCCTCCTTACTGCCTACATTACAGCTGCGGAAAATGGAATGAAACTCCTTATATTTTGCAAATTGCTGCGCAATCTGAATCTCAGACCATGGACGCAACAAACTGAAGTAATGGATATCTGAATCCGTAATCTGCTTTACATACCAGATGAAATCATTTTCAAATTCCACGGACTTGGAATACTGATGATTTACATTGGTTCCTCTGACAGTTGCTTCATTAGCGCTGGTTTCATTTGACAATGTAATATACTTGTTTCCACTGAGATAAGCAGCCACTACAGTGGAGAATGCTACAATTGCAGAAAAAGGAGTATGACCGTTTAAATAGCCCTCCTGATTTAATTTCAGCATATTGGGACAAAGGGTACGCTTTGCATAGTAATCCCCTTTCTTGAAATCATATGCATCAATCACTTCTTTAATGGCACTGCCATAATTAATATGATATGTAGTAACAGGCCACTCTTTATTTTTCAGCAGACACAAAGAAACCACAGAGTCTTTACCGCCGCCTACAGGCACCAGGCAACCTTCATAATCTGCAGTATCATGCAGCACTCCGGGATATTCCTGCTCACAGCTGATATCCATCAGGTCATTCATAGCTACATTGATATTGTTTTTATACATGAATTCGCCCAAACCGCAATAATACAGTTTTTTCCACCATGCAATCTGCTCCTCATTCAAACCGCCGCAAAGTACTTTGATTTGCTCCGGACATACACATTTGTAATAGCTGATACTCTCAGCCATACCCAGATGAAAAATCAGTTGCTTTAACAGGCTTTCATCTACCTTGCGCATAACCGGGAACTCCCAGGTAGGATGAAACTCCGCCAGACCGGGAATTTCAAAATCGAAAGTAACCTTACACTTATCTCCATCCATTACCATATGATAATCTTTATATAAAAACTCTGAATACTGCTCTCTTAAGTCTCTAAATGTTTTCATAGCCTCAGCCTCCCTCATATATTATGCAGTCATTATAAAAATAGTTTAAAATCTCTTCAGCGTTATAATCTGCAGCTGCCATATTTTTCGCACCGTTCTGACTCATACCTACACCGTGCCCCAGACCGCCGCCAACTAAAGTATATCCTACCACATTAGAAGAAACTTTTCCAGTGTTCAATACAAAAAAGGCACTTGGCAATAAAGAAGTTTGGGTCCCGTAGCTTCCGTCCTGTAACAAAAAGCTTTGACAATTATTTAGAAGTAATTTCCTGATTGTATTTCCACCACTCACTTTATAAACAATATCCTCCGCATATATAAGTAACGTCCGGGCATCCCCGCCTCTTCCTCTTTCACTTACCTTCATATCCTGAATGGTTTCAAATTCTTCTATCGGCCGACTGGAAAAGGTGCCCTGATATAAGGTTTGTACAGTATCCGGATCTGTTTCATAGCAATTTTTCATTTTTTTACATAGCAGTTCCACATCCAACTTATCTACCTGATAGCTCCATCTATACCAATTTTCTTCTTTTTCAAAATCCTTCTCACCTGTCTTTTCAATGAAATCGGTAAATGCTTTTTCCTCAGAATAATCTAATTTTAAATCAGTGAGTAAAGGACTCTTGTCTTTGTCCACATATGCCTTCATTACTTTTTCATTCAATGGCCTGGCCTCCAGATAAGCCGGATAATTAACATTCCCCCATATATCACCATCCGCGCCCACACCACAGGAGGTGGAATAATAGTAACTCTCAACAGGCTCTCCGTTTACTGTAAACATCACCATGTTTTCTGTCTCATCCACTGCTCTGTTGGTACGTTGCTGTTCCTGGATATTATTGTAAACCTGATAGGTAGTGCTGTCATCTAAATGAGCATTCACTGCAGGATACCCGGGATATAATAAATAACGATAGGCAAAGGTCCTTGCACTTATAGCTTGCGCCTTCAATGCCTCCATAGGATATGAAGCTGGCATTTCACTGGGTACAATTGCATACAGATACTCTTCAAAAGGCAACTCATTAATCAATAGCAAACCTTCTGATGTTTTATGTATTTCCATAATTCCGCGATAAGTCGGCTTATCATAGCTTCTTTTCACATTTAATAGTTGTAAATATCGTCCCTGCTCCCGGGGAATAATTCGAAGAATACTTCCTTCTTTAAAATATTCACTGTCTGCCGTGACTGAAAGTATGGTATTTTCCGGGCAGCTTTCATTAATCTGCTCTTTACCATAAACCAGACTACAAGGCTGCTCACAAGTAATCTGTATTTCCTTATGATATATGGATTGAAATCCCGAATTCTTTATTAGAACACGTATGGAAGTATCCTCATCCAAGGGCATAACCGGCTTGAAATTCTTGATTTCATCATCTTCATCATCAAAATCAAAGTGTAACAAATTTAAGTTTTCTATATTCTCAAGGTCAAACAAGCCTCCATCCCCATCAGAATGTTTTTCACTTGATATTAATAATAATACTTCTATGAATATTAAGATTAACCCCACAAAAATTGCACGGTGCATCCAACGTAATTTCAATTTTACTACCTCTTTACCCACACACTACTATACTGGCACAATTTCCTATAGAGATAAAAAACAGCCCTGCAGGCATATGCCTGCAAGACTGTTAATCTTACGTATGTATTCCCAAAATGCCGCCCTTTGCCCTTTGACTCCTAGCTAAGCTAGGTGGGTAACCGCAACTAAGCTTTTGCCTTCCCCTGCAATCCTCTTACGAGTGGGGGCTTGACAGCTACTTAGCAATATAGGAATCCCTTTTTAAAAGTGTAGGTTCAAAAACAGCAAAGTTTATCGGACATTCCAGGATAAGTTTTGGTATCTTACTTCACAGACTCAGCTTCAGCAACAAGCTTCTTCAATGCCGCCAGAGCTTCATCGGGCAACTTGTCATAGCCTTCCTTCTTGGTTGCGAAGTCTTCTACTGCCTTCACACGAGTCTTCATGGAGTTAATCAGAGACTCTACATAAGCAGCATCCTTGAAATCAGGAGTGAAGTCAGCGGTCTTGCCATCCCACTCGTTCATGATTTCGATATCAGAGAAAGGTCCCCACTTCTCGAACTTATCTTTCTTCTCAACGATGGTCTCTAAGATACCTAAAGTATCAGCGGGCTTAACCTTGGTGCCCATGAAATCACCGGTATTAACGATGTAGCAATCTACGTTCTTTTCAGCAACCAGCTTCTTGAACTTCTCATAGTCGTTAACCAGAGGATAGGTTCTGAAGGGGTTAGCGTAAGGTACGATACGGATTGCATTTAAGTCAGTACCTGCAGCAACACGCTCTGCGGTAGAGGTCTTGGTAGCTAAGGTTGCACCCATTACAGATGCAAGAGCTGCACCGCTTAACTTAACAACGGGAGGAAGAACAGGGTCCTTCATAATCCAGAAGATAGCATTTACGGGAGCGTCAATCTTGTCTACACGGTTAGGAGACCATAATTTGGACTTAATCGCACGACCGTTACCATTTCTGATATCCTCAGTTACTAACTGAATCTTGCCTTCAGAATCGTAAGTACAAGAGCAGTTCTGTGCAGATAACAGATATGCATTATCTTCACAACCAGTAGGATAATCAGATGTCTTATCAAAATAAGTAGGCTCTAATGCAACAGATGAACAGGTATCAGTATTGATAATGAATGCATCATCATGAAGAACCTTAATTTCATACTTGCCGCCATGCTTAGCGTGGGTCAGAGTAGACTTACCGGATCCGGACAGACCGTATACGGAAGCAACATACTTGGAACCATCAGCTAAGATATATTCCTTCTGTCCGCCGTGGCAGGATGCATAACCGTTTCTGTTAGCGATAGCCCATGCCATGGTCAGAGTACCCTTCTTGTGTTCACCGAAATATCTCATACCAAGGATTGCTGCACAGTTCTCATTGGTATCGAAGTAGCACAGAGTTAAAGGATCGCTTAAGCAGCTGTAGTCAACGTCAGGACGGTTGCCGGGCATCCACTGAGGATCGGAGAAGATATAAATATCTGCTTCCTTGCCATCACCTACAGGCTTGGAGTTCTTGTACATCTTAACATATTCATCAGACATATACTGGAAGTTGATCATCCAGTTGTAAAGAATGTTCTCTTCTCCTTCAGGAATCAGAAGGTGTGCCTTAACCATGAATTCAGGATCAAGACCTACGTAACATTCTGCATGATACATAGTTTTCCAACGAGTTTCATAAACTGCGTCCATTACTACCTTGTCGAGCTTCTCAGCATCAACACCGGGTTCACCCTTGATACGACGAGCTGCTGCATAACGACCGGTAACTGCACCGTCGTTGAATAATAATACTTTAGCGTCCTTCTCAAGACCGAACTCTTCGCCGCGTAATACGGGCATATCGGTAACTACAGTACCGGGTGAATTCTTTGCTAATTCATACGCTTCCTTTAAGGTGTTAACCTTAACTACGTTATTGCCGTAGAATGCAGCTTCGATGATGGAACGAGTCTTGCTGAAACCTACTTTGCCGGCACCAATTTCATTAATTGGATAATAAGCCTTTGTTGACATGTAAAACGTCCTCCTTAATTATAGTATATTTATACCGTAAAACGGTAATCCCATATTTAGAATATGTCATTTACATATTCGCTAACATTATCTCATAATTCATATGAAAAAGTCAAGAAATCGGTGTAAATTAATAATGTTTTTATAACTGTAAAATGAAGTTTATTCTCATCCTTAAAAATCACACCTGGTTTCCATGTAAAGCCAGTCCTTCTCCTCTTCCGACAAGTGGGGACTCAGCTTCTCATACACTTTATTCTGATAGTCCTTCAAATATGCTTTTTGCTTTTCGCTTAGCCTTGAAACATCCACGGCCTGCATATCTATGGGTACCCAGGTAAGGGTTTCAAAGTGCATAAACCTGCCGTATTCATTTTGAGTACTCTCGCGTACAACCATCACATTTTCAATACGGATACCATGGCTTCCCTCAATGTATATGCCTGGCTCATTGGTTATATCCATACCTTCTTCCAAAACCGCTTCGGAAATACCATCCATATAACGCCAGCGCATGCTTTGTGGCCCTTCATGCACATTAAGCATATAGCCCACACCATGACCTGTACCGCATTTATAATCCAGTCCTATTTCCCAAATGGGTCTGCGGGCCAGAATATCCAAGTTTCTACCGGTACAGCCATACAGCCATACAGCATTGGTCAGTTCCAGCATACCTGCAGCCACCGCTGTATAATGTATTTTCATTTCCTCTGAAATGTCTCCCAGCACAATGGTTCTGGATACATCGGTGGTGCCGCCCAAATACTGGCCGCCTGAATCCACCAGCAACATTCCTTCCGGTTTGAGTACCGCATGTTTCTCGTCTGTTGCTTCATAATGCATCATGGCAGCATTGGCCTGATAACCCGCTATGGTAGGAAAGGACAATCCGCAAAACTCCGGAATGTCATGCCTGCACTGCTCCAGATAATCAGCCGCAGAAACCTCTGTGATTTCCTCCGTACCTGCTGTAACACCGCAGGTATTGCCGATACTATTTTTCAACCAGTAAATAAACCGGGTTACTGCCACGCTGTCTTTCAGATAAATTTCTCGCATATGCGCCAGCTCTACCGGATTCTTTACCGCTTTCAACAATTCAGCAGGATCTTTTTTGTTCAAAATCTTCAAATCTTTTTTAGCATTTAAAATCTGATAATACGCATAACTGCAATAATCCGTATCTGTCCAAACCGTCTGTCCGCCGGACAGTTCTTCCAGATAGTTAGGAACCTGCGTATAGTCATAGATACTGATATGGTTTTCTTGCAGATAATCTGCCAGTTCCGCAGACACCGCTTCCTTTGCCAGAAATACAGTAGCATCACTTTTTGTCAGATATAAATAAGACATGGCCACCGGATTACACTCCACATCACAGCCACGGATATTCAGCGTCCACATGATATTGTCCAGCTTAGAGATAAACAAACCATCCGCCCCTTCTTCCAACATACGCTTCCTCAGCGCCTCCAGCTTGGCAGATACACTCATACCGGTAAGTTCTTCCGGAAGTATTGTAACTGTTCCTTTCGGAAATGCCGGCCTGTCTGTCCAAATATCAGCGCTTAAATCCTCCGAGATGCATAAAGTTACTCCTTTACTTTTCAGCGTATCTTCCAGACGTAAGCCTTCCCGGGCAATTACCACCTTTCCGTCAAATCCTAAGGTAGCCCCTTCTTTCATCTGTTCCTTCAGAAATGCTGTTATGGTGGGAACCTTTTCTTCCCCCATCTTAAAGAGGGTAATATCCGTATCTTCCAGCTCACGGGCAGCCTGGATAAAATATCTGCCGTCCGTCCACAGTCCTGCCCCCTCCTGCCATACCAGCAAACTGCCGTTTGATCCGGTAAAACCGGAGAAATATTCCCGCACCTTGAAATAATCACTGACATATTCCGAGTTATGATAATCTGCTGTAGGAATCAGATAATAATCAATTCCTTTATCCTGCATCTTTTTCCGAAGTAATGTTAACCGTTTTCTTATCTCTGCCTTCAATGCCTCTTAATATCCTTCCGTCAACTGTCCTTTTAATAAACCTACTGCTCTGGAAGTACCGATACGGTCACAACCTAATCCGATAAACATCTCCAAATCTTCCAGTGTTGACACTCCGCCTGCAGCCTTCATCTTTACATCAGGTCCAATATTTGCTTTAAAGAGCTGGATATCCGCCTTGGTGGCACCATCCGTGCCAAAGCCTGTGGAGGTTTTGATATAATCAGCTCCTGCGTTGGTTACTGCTTTACACATGGCAATTTTCTCTTCCTCTGTCAGATAGCAGGTCTCAATAATCACCTTTAAGATATGCTCACCACAAGCCTTTTTCAAGGTGCGGATTTCCTCCTCCACCTTATCAAACAGACCATTTTTTACATCAGAAATATTCACCACCATATCAATTTCATTACAGCCATCTTCCAGAGCCTTTTTAATCTCTGCTTCCTTCGCCTCCGTCACACTGTAACCCAGAGGAAAACCTACCACCGTACAAATATTGATTTTGTCACCATAAGTATCATGTATTCTCTTAATATAAGCAGGGGGCACACAAACACTGGCGGTCTGATATTCAATAGCCTCCTCACAAAGTACTTTAATATCCTCCCATGTAGCAAAAGCCTTTAACTGGGTGTGATCCACTTTTTTTAACATCTCTGCTGCTGTCATAATAGTTGTCTCCTTTTCTCTGTTTCAAAAAAGCCCACACGCCTGTTTCTACGCAAGCGCATGGACTTTTCTCCTCATGTTACATATTCAGGAAGTCTCTCACTACCTGCTTCATTTCATCTACTTCACACTGCTTATCATGCAGTACGGGCGCGGTACGAATCTCCTCGATTGCACCGGGAACCTTCACATTTGCCAGCTTGGATAATTCATCCACCAGTTCAAAATCACTCATAGCATCATATTTAGCATCAATTGCATTCATAACGCTTCTGGTAAATTTGAAAGGACTTGCTGTAGAAGCAATCACAGTCTTGGTATCATCCTTGCTGTCCTTCTTGTACTTCTCATATACTGCAGCTGCAACTGCTGTATGGGTATCGATTACATAACCGCAATCATTGTATATGCTGCGAATGATATCAGCGGTCTCTGCTTCAGTTGCATAATTACCATAGAAATCAGAAAGCTGTGCCTTCATATCATCGGTAATCTCGTACTTGCCCTGTCCGTTTAAGGCTGTCATCAGTTCTCTGTTCTTATCTGCATCGTTACCTGCAATACGATAAATCAATCTCTCCAGATTGCTGGAAATCAAAATATCCATGGAAGGAGAAGTTGTCAGCATGAACTCTCTGTTCTTATCATAGGTACCTGTGCTGAAGAAATCATACAGTACTTTATTGTCATTGGATGCACAAATCAGCTTTGCAATGGGCAGTCCCATGTTCTTCGCATAGAATGCAGCCAGAATATTACCGAAATTACCGGTAGGAACAACTACGTTGATAGCCTCTCCTGCAGTAATCTTCTCTTCTTTTAACAGCTTTGCATATGCATATACATAATAGCAGATCTGGGGAACCAGACGGCCGATATTAATGGAGTTTGCGGAAGAGAACTGGAAGCCCTTCTCTGCCATTTCATCTGCCAGCTCTTTATCAGAGAAAATCTTCTTAACTCCTGTCTGTGCATCATCAAAGTTACCGTAAATACCAACTACCAGTGTATTATCACCCTTCTGGGTAATCATCTGCTTTTCCTGAATGGGGCTTACACCGTTCTTAGGATAGAATACGATAATTCTGGTACCTTCTACACCTGCAAAGCCTGCCAAAGCAGCCTTACCGGTATCACCGGAGGTAGCAGTCAGAATAACGATTTCCTTCTTCATATCATTCTTGCGGGCTGATGTAATCATCAGATGAGGCAGAATGGATAATGCCATATCCTTAAATGCAATGGTGGAGCCATGGAATAACTCCAGATAATAAGCGCCCTCAGCCTCTACCAAAGGAGCAATCTCCTCAGTATCAAACTTAGCATCATATGCATTATTAATACAATTCTTCAGTTCTTCTTCAGTGAAATCAGTTAAAAGCAGCTTCATAACCTCATAAGCCACTTCCTGATAACTCATCTGAGCCAGTTCTTCCAGACTCTTATCCAGTGCAGGAATATGATCCGGCACAAATAAACCACCATCGTCGGACAGACCCTTTAAAATAGCCTGTGATGCAGTAACCGGTGCACTGTTACTTCTGGTACTGTTATATAATACTTCCATCTCCAACCTCTCATTCTGTCGCAAAAACGACTGCTTAACTTGTGTATTCTACGCCTTAGCGCAATACATCCATAATAAAGCATTGCGCCCTTGGCTTTTCCAAATTTGCTACATTATAGCACAAAAGATATTTACACGCAACACTTTAAACAGCTAAAGTGAATAGGATAAACCTATTGTTTATTGTGCAAAAAGTATGATATACTTGATTAAAACAATATTACTTTTCATCTATGAGGAACTTATATGTGTGAAACATCAAATGCAAACACAAATACAGAAGGCACGGATAAGGAACACTATGAAGGCGTTTTTACCGCCCAAAAAAAGGATGGCACTATATACTATCGTGCCTCCCTTACCTATAAGAGCAAGCATATCAGTCTGGGCAGTCATGGCACCCCCCTGCAGGCACACCGGGCCTATCTGGAGGGGCAGCGTCTTTTGACTTCCCCGGTTGAATTAATCAGCTATTCCAAGGACTCCTGTCTTCTTTTTGAAAAATGGGTAATACTGATTAACTTCCGCGATAACGGCATTTATTTCGGCACTCCCATCTATGTGGGCCAAAAAATGTTTTATTACTATCTCGCTCCTACCCATGTGTTAAAATTCGATATGGACGATTTGTTTTACTTTGCCTCGCACAAAATCATGTGCCGCGGCAATCATTATTTTGTAGCCGATTACGGTATGCAGGTCAATATCGCTTCCCGCTTCGGCATCAAAAATTATGCTGTCCACGGCAAGGACTTTCGTTTCATCAATGGTGACCATACGGACTTTCGCCGTGAAAATCTGGAGATTTTAAACACCTTCCACGGGGTTTCTTTGGAACAGAAAAACGGACAGTATTTTTACACTGTCCGCATTCATATCAATGGTAATTATTTAGTTGGCAAATACGAAACCGAATGGGAAGCAGCCATCGCTTACAACAAGGCTATCGATGTACTGAAAAAACAGGGCATCACCAAAAATTTTATCCCCAATTATATTGAGGGCATCTCTCCCAGCCGGTATGCTGATATCTACACCGACGTAACCATCTCGAAAAAATTATATTCTATTTCCGGGAATAATCAATAAAACTGATGCTCATCTGGGCATAACCTGATATACCATCTATCTTTACACTGTCACTATATTCCCACATGGTATATTTGTACGGATAGTCCGGCATATCTCCGGGCTCACCGTACCATGTATCATATCCACTGAGCTTTACCAGGTTCACTTCCTGAATCAACCATTCTTTATTTCCATACAAAATCGGATGATAACCTGCATTTTTGATTACCTCCAGGAAGGCCTGGGCTATCTTGGTACGGTCGTTTCTGGTCAGCTCATCGGTTCTGCTTGTATCATTTACAATATAACTCATATCAAAAGCAATGGGGAAATCCACGTCAAGGCCTGCAATATTGGTCAAAACCGTATTTGCTTCCTCCTGCGCTTCTGCGGTGTTAATCGCTTGGGATAAAAAATATACTCCCACATCCAGTCCCGCTTCATCCGCACGTTTGATATTGTCCTTAAAATTGTCATCCAGTACAATTTTACCACTGCTATAGCCCCGGGCACCTACCTTAATCATGCAATAGTCCACACCTGCACTTTTCAGCTTGTGAAAATCCACCTCATCCAAATCTTCCGAAATACGAACTCCCACATAGGACACATTTTTATCATTTACAAAATACTGCATGATATTTCCATGGCGAATCAAATCCGTAGGCTCATAAGTATTCTTGGGAATGCTGTCATTAATAGCAACCCATTCCTCACTGCCGTCACGGTAAGTTACAAGGGTATGATATCCGTCTGACAAGCCATCTTCTAAGTCCGGTTCTTCTGCGCTTTCCTCAGACTCAGATTCAGGTATCTCTTCCTCCTGCTGCGTACTTTCCGGATATTGGTCCCAAAAATCCAAATCATCCGGTGACAGGGAACCTCCAAGGATAACTTCTTCAGAGTTTCCATTTTCTCCAGAAGCACTTATCTGTGGAGAGGTACCTGCTTGTGAATCCTTCTTTTTATCCGAAGTTTCCACATTACTAAAAAGTACTATCACAAAAATCAGAGCAATAAATAAGGTCACACTGATAATCGCTGTAAGTACACTTGCATTCATACCGCTATTCTCTTCATAATCATCCGGTAGCCTCATTCATACTCCTTTCGTGCTGTGTTTACATTTCTATTTTCCGTACCATAATTTAAAATATCCAATAAGGTTCCTTATGGATTCAAAATAATCTTCTTGGGGCACTTCTCAGCACACACGCCGCAACCCGTACACTTTTCCTGGTCAATGATTGCATGGAAGTTCTCTACTCTGATTGCCTCCTGCGGACAGTTCTTCACACAGATGCCACAACCGATACAACCAACCTGACAGGCCTTCATAGTCACCGGTCCCTTATCTGTAGAACTGCATGCTACTACCTTTTGTGCACTGTAAGGAATCAGTGAAATTAAATGTTTGGGGCATGCTGCAATACATTTGCTGCAAGCCTTACACTTCTCTTTATTTACTACAGCGATGCCATCCTTAATCTCAATGGCATCAAAGGGACATACCTTTACACAATTCCCATAGCCCAGACATCCGCTGGCACAGCTCTTAGGTCCGCCGGCCGGCACATAACTCATCATAGCACAGTCTTTCACACCGGTATACTCATAATCCTGCTTTGCTTTCTCGCAGGTACCGGCGCAGTGTACATATGCCACCATCTTTTCACCGGCCTGCGCATTAACACCCATGATTTCAGCGATTTGGTTTGCAACACTTTCACCACCAACAGGACAGGCATTTACTGCCGCTTCTCCTTTGGCAATGGCCGCTGCCAGTCCGGAGCAACCCGCGAAGCCGCAACCACCACAATTATTACCGGGAAGCACCCCCAGAACAGCCTCTTCCTTTTCATCCACTTCTACTTTAAACTTCAGACCCGCAATTCCTAAAAACAGGCCTACAAAGATACCCACCGCACCTACTACTATAGCGGCAACGATAATTCCTGTAATATTCATACGCTCTATAAACCATACCTTTCATTCCCTGCCGGAGGCAGACATCCTAATCTACAGTAATCCGGAGAAACCGCAAAATGCAATCGCCATGAGACCGGCTGTTAAAAGTACCGTGGGCATACCCTTAAAGGATTCGGGTATGTCATTATGTTCCATCTTTTCTCTGATTCCGGCCAAAATCACGATTGCAATGGTAAATCCCAGCGCTGTAGCGAAACCATTGACGATACCGGTTAAGATACCGTACTCTTTCTGTACATTGGTAATCGCCACACCAAGCACTGCACAGTTGGTTGTAATCAGAGGCAGGTATACACCAAGGGCCTGATACAGTGCAGGAATTGCTTTTCGCAAAAACATTTCCACAAACTGCACCAACGCCGCAATGACCAGAATAAATACAATGGTCTGCAGATATTCGATGTGGAAGGGTTGTAAAATAAACTTATAAATCAGACCTGCCACCGCACTGGCCAGTGTGATAACAAAGATAACCGCAGTACCCATACCGGCTGCCGTATTGGTTTTCTTTGATACACCCAGGAACGGACAAAGTCCCAGGAACTGACTAAGCACTACATTACTCACCAAAGAGGAGCCCACTAATAGTAACAATAATTCTTTTACTGTATCCATTTATTTCTCCTCCTTTTCTAAGTCTTCCACTTCTACTTTTTCTGACAGTTTCTGTTTCTTTATATCAGACTCTGTTCCCTGCTCATCATAAAACCGTGAAGAACAACCACTCTCACCGCAATTGGTACAATCATGACTGCAACCCACAGGTTCTTTGACCTGCTTGCCCGCTTTTACCTTGGAAAGCTTCAGATAGTTCTGAAAAGCAGTCAGAGCAGCCAGTACGAAAAACGCGCCGGGCGCCAGTACAAATATATTGATAGGCACATATGAATCGGGCATAACGGAAAAATCAAAAATTGTACCCGCACCTAAAATCTCACGAAAAGCACCAATACAGGTTAGTGCAAAGGAAAAACCAAGGCCCATACCAAGACCGTCGAACAGGGACGGAATGGGAGGATTTGAATACGCATAGCTCTCTGCTCTGCCCAAAATGATACAGTTTACAACAATCAACGGTATATATACACCCAGTGCCTTATTCAGATCCGGCAAATATGCTTCCAAAAGTAATTCCACACAAGTAACGAAGGTGGCAATGATAACAATAAATGCCGGAATACGTACACGACTTGGAATCACCTTACGCAGGCAGGAAATAATCAGGTTACTTAATGCCAATACTGCCGTAGTGGTCAGTCCCATACCCAGACCATTCATTGCAGAAGTAGTTACTGCCAGAGTGGGACACATACCCAGTGCCAATACAAAGGTAGGATTTTCTTTAATAAGACCATTGTGCAATCTTTCAACTATCTTATTCATACTACTCACCCTCCTTTACTGCATCCGATGCGGAACTAATATCCCCGGCTACTCTCAATGCGCCGTTTACAGCATTGGTTACTGCTTCGGTAGTAATCGTCGCACCACTGATAGCATCAATTTCATTGTCAGCGGTACTACCTGTTTTGGTATAGGTAAAGCTATCCTCTGTCTTGTCATGGAACTGGGGGCCCAGTACCTTGGAAGCCAGCATACCAAGTCCGGGAGTCTCGGATATCTCCAGAATGGAGATGTCATTTAACTTTCCTTCTATGGTAATTCCTACATACAAAACAATATCTCCACCATAGCCCTCACCGGATGTGGACTCTATAACATAGCCAAGTACCGTACCTGATGCATTCTTTGCCTCATACACAGTACCGATTTCTACACCTGCCTCATCCAGCTCAGCTGCTATCTCTGCAGGCATCACATACACATACTCCGTAAATTCCGACGCATCAGCAAATACAGCTCTGCAAGCCCCATTAATTGCTTTTTGCTGCTGCAATGCTATGGGTTCTTTTGTGAGTTCATAAACAAATCCAAGGAGAAAACCCGCACCCAGGGTAATCAGCAGGAGTATCAATGCTTCTTTCAGCATTACTTTTACATCACTGTTATTTTTCATCCTATTTACCTCCTTACACCGAAGGCTGCAGGCTTCGTTACTTTTTCAATTAATGGAACTATCATATTACCGATAATGATGGCATAGGATACACCCTCCGCACCGGGACCGAAAATACGGAAAATACCGGTCATCACTCCCAGGAAAATACCAAAAACAATCTGTCCCTTAGCAGTAATGGGTCTGGTCACATAATCTGTGGCCATAAAGAACGCACCCAGCATCAGACCACCGCCTGCAAGCTGTGCGGAAATATAACGAAAATCCAGACCATGACCGCTGAACAGCACAATAAATACCACAAAGGAAACAATGTAACTGCCGGGAACCTTTAAATCAATAATACCAAGCATAATCAGGAAACATGCACCGATAATAATTGCTATCATGCTGGTCTCTCCGATGGTACCGGCCACATTTCCGATAATCATATCATAAACATTTACATCCTCTCCTGCCTTAAGCAACGCAAGGGGTGTTGCCCCCGTATACGCATCACAATTAAAATTCGTCATGTGTGCAGGAAAAGAAATAAGCAGAAAACATCTGGCTGCCAGTGCAGGATTCATAAAATTCTGTCCTAATCCGCCAAACAGAAGCTTCACAACCAAAATAGCAAATACACCACCCATTGCTGCCATCCAGAGCGGAATACTGACCGGCAGATTCAGCGCCAGCAATAATCCTGTTACTACTGCAGACAAATCACTTATGGTAGGCTTCTTTCTGAGTAATCCATATAAAAATTCCGTAAGCACCGTAGATGCTACTGTTACCAGCACCACCCAGAATGCTCTGATACCAAAATTGTAAATACCAAATCCCGTAGCAGGTAAAAGGGCAATCACCACAGCAAGCATTATACTGCCGGTTGTGACCTTGGAACGAATGTGGGGATTTGCTGATACTTTAAACATTTCACTCACCTTTGTGTCCTCCTACTTTTTTCTCTTTGCAAGCTGCATCTTTCTCATGGACTTAATCTCCTGAGTCAGCTGACGTTTTGCAGGACATACGAAGCTGCAACAACCACATTCCACGCATTCCATACCATTATCTTTAAGGAAAGCCTCTTCGTCGCCATATTCTGCATATTCAGCCAGCTTACTTGGCATAATTCTGCTGGGACAGGCCTCCACGCACCGACCACAATTGATACAGGCACTTGGCTCCATCTCAGACACCTGATCCTTACTAAATGCCAACAGAGCTGTAGAAGTCTTGGTCGTAGGCACATTCAAATCAAACATGGCAAATCCCATCATGGGGCCACCGCAAACAATCTTTTCCGGCTGAACTTTAAATCCGCCTGCCGCTTCCAAAAGTTCCTGATAGGAGGTGCCGATTTTAACACGGAAATTACGGGGATTCTCTACCGCATCACCGGTTACTGTAACGATACGCTCCATCAAGGGTTTACCTTCTATTACTGCTCTGTGAACAGCTACAATGGTATCCACATTATTCACAATACATCCCACATCAGCAGGAAGCTGCTTAGAACTGATTTTTTTGCCGGTGGTAGCATAAATCAACTGACGTTCTGCACCCTGGGGATACTTGGTCTTTAATGCCTTAACCGTAATCCGGGACTCATTTGCAGTAAGCTGCTTTAATAATTTGATACAATCCGGCTTATTATCTTCTACCGCCAAAATACCCTGTGCCTTATCAAAGAGTCTCAAAATAATCTTCAGTCCACTGATCAGCTTCTCAGGCTCCTCCAGCATTCTGCGATAATCACTGGTCAGATACGGTTCACATTCCGCACAATTGGCAATTACATAATTGATTTTCTCAGGCTCCTTGGGAGACAACTTCACATGGGTAGGAAAACCGGCGCCGCCCATACCAACGATTCCGGCTTCTTTAATTGCGTGGATAATCTCTTCCTTTTCCATCTTATCCAGTGGCATCTCAGGATAGAATCCTACGTCCTCATACATACCATCATTTTCAATAATAATGCTGGTCACCATATCTCCGGTTACGACTCTTCTGTCTTCAATTGCCTTTACCGTACCGGATACGGATGCATAGATCGGTGCGGAAACAAAAACACTACTTTCCGCAATCTTCTGCCCTGCCAGAACACGGTCACCCTTCGCCACAATCGGCGTGGCAGGCGCACCGATATGCTGTGACAGCGGATACACCAATTCTCCTTTCGGAAGCAAATCCGCAATCGGCTTATCCTTGGACAAATCTTTACCGTCATAAGGATGTATACCGCCTATAAAAGTCAACTTTGCCATATCTTTAACCCTCTCTCTTTTATCCTACGACAAAAAAACACAAAATAACTAAGATAAATATACTAAATTTTTAAAGAAAATACTACAGAAATTTTCAAAAATATGCTATGATGCATATACAATTATATGCTCATTCTATATGATAAAATAAATTGCCGAACGCTCGTGAAAACGGCAGACAGGAGGTCACATGCAGACAATTATTGAAAACATCGAAAATTTTCATCCGCAATATCCCCTGGAGCGATTAGCGCCCTTGGAACAGATTCTTTTTTTAGATATTGAAACCACCGGTTTTACTGCCAAAACATCCTATTTATACTTAATTGGCTGTGCTTTTTATAAAGAAAACCGTTGGCAAATGATTCAGTGGTTTGCTGATGATTATTCTCAGGAAAAAGAGCTACTGATTGCTTTCTTTGAATTTATGAAAGACTATTCTTACTTAATACATTTTAATGGTAATAATTTTGATTTACCCTTCTTACTGCAAAAATGTATTCAGCACGATCTTCCTTATGACTTTGGAGAGATGGATGGCATTGATATCTATAGACGCATATCACCATTTAAGTTCTTTTTGAAATTAAATAACTGCAAGCAAAAAACCATTGAACAATTCCTTGGTCTCCATAGAGAAGACCAATTCTCCGGCGGGGAATTGATAAGTATTTATCATGACTATGTAAAAGATCCTACTGATTCTGCTTTGAAATCACTGCTCCTGCATAATGCCGAGGACATCCTGGGGATGCTGCAATGCCTGCCAATTCTTGCCTACAGTGATCTTCTCTGCGCTCCTATTAAGGTTAAGAAAGTACAGGCAAATTCTTACAAAAACATGAATGGACAAAAATGCAGAGAATTATTTATGTTTGTGGCACCTGAAACACCTCTGCCTGTTTCGGTCAGCTACGCCGCAAATGATTGTTATTTTAAGTCTGAAAATGATTTAATCACCCTGAAAGTACCCATCATAGAAGCTGAATTAAAATATTTTTATGCAAATTATAAGGACTATTATTACCTGCCGGAAGAAGATATTGCTCTCCACAAATCCGTAGCAAGCTTTGTAGAAAAAGAACATCGCCAGCAGGCAAATGCCCATAATTGTTACACACGTAAACATTCCGATTACCTGCCCCAGTGGGACCGTTTATTCTCTCCCATGTTTTTAAAGGACTATGACAGCAAGGAATACTTCTTTGAACTTACGGATGATATGAAACGTGACCGTCAGGCTTTCAATCAATATGCGCAGCATGTAATCAGTATGATGGTAGAATGTTGTTAAGCTAAATAAATCCAACAAAAAAGGACGCTTTTTAAAGCGTCCTTTTCATATTTGACTTTTATGGTTTTTCATAGAAGAATGAACTTTTTCGCTCATATCCTATTTCTTTGTAATTCATAATCTGTTCGGTACTTCCAATAAACAGTACACCACTTTTTGACAGACTCTTATGAAACTTTCTGAACACCTCATCCTTTGCTTCCTCGGTAAAATAGATAAGCACATTACGACATACAATCAAGTGACAATCTGTTGGATATATATCCTTTATCAGATTATGCTCCTTAAACTCTACCCTTGCCTTAATCTCATCTGAAATCTTATAGGAGGGGCCTACCTGTGTAAAATACTTTCTCTTTAAATCATCCGGTACTCCTGTTATGCTCTTTTCAGCATAAAGTCCTACCTTTGCCTTTGCAATCACCTGCTTGTCCAAGTCGGTGGCAAACACCTTAATCTGATTTAAAGGCAAATGTCTGGACAGAGCCATAACTAATGAGTATGGCTCATCACCTGTAGAACAGGCTGCACTCCAGATTTTTAAATTTTTACCAAAACGCTTAATCAGTTCAGGGAATACCGTGTTTTCCAACACCTTCCACTGATCCGGATTACGGTAAAACTCAGAAACATTGATGGTAATATAATTTACAAACTCTTCAAATTTGGGCTTGTCAGTCCTCAGAGCCTGCACATATTTATCATAACCTACGATTTTGTGCTTTGCTATCAAAGTATCAATTCTGCGCTTCATCTGCTTCTCTTTGTAAGCATTCAAATCGATGGATGTAAGCGCCATTATTTCTTTTTTGAAATATTCATAATCATAAGCCATGGAATCACCGCCTGTAATTATTCTTCGGTTTCATCTTCCTGTGCTGCAATTACAGCATCGATATCAACGGAAACAACTTCAGCATCCTCTGCTTCCTCTACAACCTGTGCAGGTTCGGGAGCAAACATAGCCTTTACGCTAAGGGAAATCTTGTTGTTTTCTTCGTTAAAATCTACAACCTTTGCAGTTACTTCATCACCTACAGCCAGTACATCTGCGGGTTTCTCAACATGCTCCTTGGAAATCTGGGAAACATGTAATAATGCATCCACACCGGGCTCTAATTCAACGAAAGCACCAAAGTCGGTCATTCTTGCAACAACACCTGTTACAACATTGCCTACAGCATACTTATCTGCTGCATTCTTCCAGGGATTTGCATCATCAAATTTAAGAGATAAATGAATCTTACCTTCATTGATATCCTTAATCAGAACATTCAGCTTATCGCCTACCTTGAAGGTCTTCTTAGGATCCTCTACTCTACCCCAGGACATCTGAGAGATGTGTAATAATCCATCAGCACCGCCCAAATCAATGAATGCACCGAAATTGGTAACATTCTTTACGGTACCTTCTACGATATCGCCAACATTGATTCTCTCGAAGAGCTCTTTCTGCAGTTCTGCTTTCTTCTCTGCAATGAGCTGACGACGATCGCCGATATATCTTCTTCTCTTAGGATTGTACTCGCTGATAACGAATTCAATCTCCTGACCTGCATACTTGGACAAATCCTTCTCATAGGTATCGGATACCAGACTTGCAGGGATGAAGATACGAACTTCTTCTACTACTACGCTTAAACCACCGTCCAGAACCTGGTTAACGGTTGCCTTAAGCACTTCTTTGTTGTTGAAAGCTTCTTCAATTCTCTTATTGCCTCTGTCAGCAGCCAGACGCTTGTAGGTCAGTACTACCTGGCCTTCGCCGTCGTTTACCTTCAGAATCTTTACTTCCATGGTATCGCCAACCTTCAGTACGGTGGTCATATCCACACTGCTGTCGTTGGTGTACTCATTTTTGCTCAGAATACCGTCGGACTTGTAACCGATATTCAGCACCGCTTCATCGGGCTTAACATCGATAACTGTACCACTAACTACCTCTCCTGTATGAATTGTTTTACATGAATCTTCCAGCATTTGTTCAAAAGTTAATTCTGACATAATTTTGAACCTCCTCTATTAATTTATTTGGGGTGGAAGCCCCGGCTGTAATTCCCACCAGAGTAGCAGCTTTAGGTATTTCTAAATGCAAGTCTTCCAGTGTTTGTATATAATAGGTATTTGCACACTCCTTTTTACAAATCTCGTACAGCTTTCGGGTATTGGAGCTGTGCTTACCTCCTATAACTATCATGACATCCGCTTCTTTGGCCAAACTTTGTGCTGATTTCTGCCTCTCCTCAGTAGCGTTGCATATAGTATTCACAATATAAATATTGTAACCTTTTTTCTGAAAAATTTCAACTATATCTTGAAATTTGTTGTAATTAAATGTCGTCTGTGAAACGATACAGATTTCAAATGCTTCACGGACGATTCCTAACCTCTGGATCTCTTCGTCTAAACGCTCGCACAGAGCCTCTACTTCTTCTACAGTCTCCACAGCCGAAACAGGTCCGTTACACCATCCTTTAATCCCCTCCACCTCAGGATGCCTGTCATTACCCACCACCACCACGTATTTTCCTTCCTTACTCGCCTGATCCACAATATTGTGAATACGCTTTACAAAGGGACAGGTAGCATCGATACATTCCAGACCTTGGTTTTCCAATATTCCATGTACTTCACGTGGAATACCGTGTGCGCGGATAATCACACTGCCTGTAGACAATGCCTTCAGTTGTGATGTATCTTCCAGCACGCTGACACCCTGTTCTTCCAGTTCTCTGACCACTTCCTCGTTGTGCACAATGGGGCCATAGGTATATATAGTTTTGTCCGTATTTATCTGTCCGTATACAGTATCAACCGCGCGCTTTACACCAAAGCAAAATCCTGCGCATTCTGCCAGCTTTACCTGCATGCATGTCACTCCTTTAAAATCTTCTATGTTCCGGCTTGCTCTGCAACTGCTTATTTCTTCTACAAAGGACCCTTGAAAAACGTCAGTGCTTGGCGAGGTCTGCGCGCCGGGAAGCCTATGCTTCACGGTGCAGCACGAGCCTAGCATCTGTTACGCTTTTTCACGGAGCGAGAGCGTGTCCTTGGAGAAAAAATAAGCAGTTGCAGAGCAAGCCTGGCAAATGACCAATTTTAACGTTTACAAAGTGACATAATCTTCTCTGCCACTTCTTCTATGGTCATGTCTGAGCTGTCCACAAGAATTGCATCCTCCGCCTGTCTAAGGGGTGAATGTTCACGGTTCATATCCCGATAGTCACGCTCCTCGATATCCAGACGAATTTGTTCTAAATCACAGTCCTCACCCTTTGCGATGAGCTCATCGTATCTTCTCTTGGCCCGTACGTAGCTGCTTGCTGTCAAATATACTTTTACATCTGCACCGGGCAGTACACAGGTACCGATATCCCTGCCGTCCATAATACAATCCTTACGGGCTGCCAGTGCCTGCTGCAGTTCTACCAGTTTCTTACGAACTGCAGGCTGTACGGAAGTCTTGGATGCCATATTACCCACCTCTTCCGTGCGCAGGAAAGCGTTTACATTTTCACCATTTAAGTATACCACCTGTACACCCTCTTCATACTCGATGGAAATATCCGCTTCCTTACACTTCTCACTAATACCTTCCACATCATCCGGCGAAATACCGTTTCTGAGCATGAAAAGTGCCATGGCACGGTACATAGCTCCCGTATCAACGTAGATCAAATTCATTTTCTTTGCCACCATCTTGGCTATGGTACTTTTGCCGGCTCCCGCGGGACCATCGATTGCTATATTATATGCCATATAAACCTCATTTCCGTAATATCACATATCACTAATTTATCTACAATAATCACACCTGTTACACATTCTGTCCTGCCAGATATCCGGTGGACCATGCAATTTGCAAATTAAAGCCGCCCGTCATGGCATCCACATCCAGCACTTCTCCTGCAAAGAAAAGGCCCTTCACCTTTTTGGATTCCATGGTGGAAGGATTTACATCTTTTACAGACACACCTCCCTGGGTAATGATTGCCTCTGCAAAATCTCTGGCTCCCGCAATCTGTAAGGGTAAACCTTTTATCAGAGCACAAAAATTCTGACGCTCTCCTTTGGTAATTTCATTTACCTTTTTCTCCGGATGGATACCGGACAGCTTAATCATCACAGGTATCAGCTTGGTAGGGAACAATCCTCCCAGTGAATTTTTAAATTGCTTATTTTTATTTTCATCAAAATCCCGAAGCAGACGTTTGTCCAGCTGTTCCATGCTAAGGGCGGGTTTTAAATCTATATTTACCTGTACCTGCGTATCCTTGCTTTTTGCAAATTTCACATAATAGCTGCTGGCACTGAGAACCAGGGGACCTGTAATACCGAAATGGGTAAACAGCATCTCGCCGAAACCGGTGTACAATTGTTTTTTACCTGCGGTCAGCGTCAGTGATACATTACGTAAAGACAATCCCATTAATTCCTTACACCATTCTTCCTTACAATTCAAAGGAACCAGTGCAGGTTTCGGCTCTGCAATCCTATGCCCGGTCTGCTCCGCCATAATGTACCCATCTCCGGTGGAACCGGTAACAGGGTAGGATTTTCCTCCTGTACAGACAATCACAGAGTCTGCCTCCATCACCCGACCATCTTTCAGCTTAACACCTGTTATAACTGACGTTGTCTTGTTTTTACTATTTGCCTGCTCCGCGGCAACATCTTCATCCTGCTCTTTCGTCAGAAGCTCAGCCACCTCTGTGTGGTACATAATCTTTACATTTCGTTTTTGCAATTCTCTGACAAACGCTGCAATTACATCTGAAGAGTGGTCGGATGCCGGGAACACTCTGTCTCCACGTTCCACTTTCAGCCTGCAACCTGCAGCCTCCAGAAAGTCCATAACCGCCTGATTATCATATCCGTAAAAAGCACTATATAAAAACTTTTCATTGGTACATATATTGGCAAATAAGCCCTCCATATCACAAGCATTGGTCACGTTGCAGCGTCCTTTACCTGTAATAAACAGTTTCTTACCGGGCTTTTCATTCTTTTCTATTAAAAGCACCTGACTGCCCTTATCTGCAGCAGCAATGGCTGCCATCATACCTGCAGCACCCGCGCCTATTACGATTACCCGATTCATTTACTCTTGGTCCTTTCTCAATGAATAATTCAAAATGGGTTCATCATCTATAAAATTAATTTCATCATTTAAATATACCTGATAATTATTCCAGGTTTCTTCCAACATCTCCAGATTCTTCTTAACCTCTGCAGGACATTTCAAACAAAGAGCCACTACAAGGGCATTAATCACACTTAAAGGAGCCACCAGCGAATCCACGATAGACACCATATCGCTTCTGGCATGCAGATTACAGGAAGAATACAAATTCATAGGAGAATGAATAGAATCGGTTACCGCAATCACCTTGGCATTTCTGTCATTGGCAAACTCCATGGCTTTTAAAGTTCTCATGGAATAACGCGGGAAACTGATACCCACAAAACAATCTCTGCCCCCGATACGTATCATTTGTTCAAAGGTCTCGCTGATACTGGTAGTCTTAAGTAGTACCACGTTCCCTCTGATCATATTCAGATAAAAATGTAAAAACTCCGCCAAGGGCTCATTACTTCGAAGTCCCATGATATAAACAGTCTCCGCCTGAAGCAAAGTATTTACTGCAGTTTCAAAGGCAGCCACATCCAGATTTTGTATGGTATCCTGTATTTTTTCTATATCCGCATTTAATACAGAATTCAATATCTCCGACTGGGAACTTTTACCATACTTTGCATCAATTTTCTGGACACCATTCAGTTTATTGCGGACACATTCCTCCAGCTTCTTCTGAAACTCCGGATAACCGGAATATCCCACACTTGAGGCAAAACGAACAACAGTAGATTCACTGATACCCACTGTATCACCCAACTTCGCTGCCGTCATGAATACTGCCTGATCGTAGTTTTCCAATATAAAATTTGCTATCGACTTATGACTTTTACTCATTTTAGGGTACGCATCTTTGATACGCACCAATACATCATTTTTCTGCTCCATGTATTATCCTCCGCTACTCCCAGGTCCTTAATCAGCCAAATCGTCCATATTTCACAAAACTAAATACGTCCGGCAAAATCGTGGTAAGAGCGTTCCAGCAAATCTAACGTCTCAGCATCGGACAAATCAAAATCACCACTTAAAGACATACATGCAGCACCATGGATAAATATCCACATTTTCATAAAAAGCAAACTGGGATTGGTACACCCCATAGATGCTGCCTTATTGATTTCAGCAACAACGGTTCCTGTCTTACCGTTTAAAAGTTCATACATGCTTTTCTTTGCAGAATTCTCCGTCAGAAACAACAGCTGGAATAAATGCTTTTCCTGTCTGGCAAAGGAAATATAGGCCATACCCAGATTAGAAAAAGGTGTGGTCCCCTGACCTGCAAACTGTTCATAATATTCATGAAAATAATCAACGCCTTTTAGATAAATTGCACTCCACAACTCATCCATGTTCTTATACACACGAAAAATAGGCTGTGTGGAACAACCTGCCTTTGCAGCCACTTTACGGGCCGTTACAGTCTGAAAACCGTCCTCCCTGGTCATCTCAAATGCTGTATCCAAAATCATCTGTATGGTTATCGTTTCCTTCCTGGCCATTTGCAATCCTCCCATGTATATAACAACTGTTATTTTACATTAAATATTCTACTTGCCAAGCCTGTTATTGTCAATATGCTTTTAGTGCCACAGAAACGAAAAGCAATGGCCTCTTCGCACACGTAATTCCCTTTTGACACGCTGTCCCACAAAAAAAGCATTACGTAACATGCTTGCCACGTAATGCTTTTCATTATAATACCTGATTCTAATTATACAGGATATGCGCCATTCTTGGTGTCAGCCTGGGTCATATCAACCTTTTCCTGCTGAGCCTGACGATACTTAAAGTAGTCAGTAGCAACCTGAGGGAATAATGCATAGCTCAGTACGTCTTCATCCTGCTGTTTCCATTCCTTCATCTCGCTCTCCAGCTTCTCTAACTCGTTAGGAATTAAGTCAGCGAAACGACAGGTAATTCTCTCCTCACCGGGAATAACCTTATCGATAACTTCCTGGCTCATAGGTTTAACAGTCTGGCCATACTCACCACGCAGAACTGCTTTGGTTTCCTTAGTAGCCATCTTGTATCTCTCACCCATCAATACGTTAAATACAGCCTGTGTACCAACAATCTGGGAAGAAGGAGTAACCAAAGGAGGCTCACCCAGATCCTTACGTACTCTGGGGATCTCGTTTAATACTTCGTAGTACTTATCTTCTGCATTCTGCTCTTTCAGCTGGCTAACCATGTTGGAAAGCATACCGCCGGGAACCTGATACAGCAGAGTCTTAATATCAACGCCCATAACCTTAGGATTCAGCAAGCCGTTTGCCAGACACTCGTCTCTGTAAGGACGGAAGTAATCAGCGATTTCAGCCAGTAAGTTCTGGTCAAATCCGGTATCATATTCGGTACCCTTGAAGGTTTCAACCATAACTTCTGTTGCAGGCTGAGAAGTACCAAGAGCGAAAGGACTCATAGCGGTATCGATTACATCAACACCGGCTTCAACAGCCTTAAGGTAGGTCATACTAGCCACACCTGAGGTGTAGTGAGTATGTAACTGGATAGGAAGCTTGGTCTGGCTCTTCATAGCGGTAACCAATTCAGTTGCCTTGTAAGGAACTAACAAACCAGCCATATCCTTGATACAGATAGAGTCAGCACCCATCTCTTCAATCTTCTTAGCCATGTCTGCCCAATACTCAAGAGTATAAGCATCACCCAAAGTATAAGAAAGAGCGATCTGTGCATGACCTCTGCCTTCCTGAGCCTTGAACTTATTGGTAGCATCTACAGTTGCCTGTAAGTTACGAAGGTCATTTAAGCAGTCGAAAATACGAATGATATCGATACCGTTAGAGATAGACTTCTGTACGAAGTACTCTACTACGTCATCTGCGTAAGGTCTGTAACCCAAAATATTCTGTCCACGGAAAAGCATCTGTAACTTAGTGTTCTTGAAACCATCACGAATCTTTCTAAGTCTGTCCCATGGATCTTCCTTTAAGAAACGAAGAGATGCATCAAAGGTAGCACCACCCCAGCATTCTACTGAATGATATCCAACCTTATCCATGTTCTCAAGGATAGGAAGCATAAAATCGGTAGGCATTCTGGTAGCAATCAGAGACTGATGAGCATCACGTAAAATTGTTTCCGTAATTTTAATCGGTTTTTTAACTTGTTCTGACATTTACGATTTCCTCCAAAAATATTTTTAATTTACAAATTCGTCGTGTAATTCTTTAGAATACACCGAAAATAGCCATGAATGTACCGGCTGCTACTGCAGTACCGATAACACCTGCTACGTTAGGTCCCATAGCGTGCATCAAAAGGAAGTTTGTAGGATCATACTCTGCACCAACCTTCTGTGATACACGAGCAGCCATAGGAACTGCGGATACACCTGCTGAACCGATAAGCGGATTAACCTTACCCTTTGTTGCGATGCACATTAACTTACCAAACAGAACACCTGCCGCGGTACCGAACATAAACGCAACCAAACCAAGTGCTACAATCTTAAGAGTATCAAAATTTAAGAATGCTTCTGCACTGGTAGTAGCACCTACAGAGGTACCAAGAAGGATAACAACAATATACATCAATGCATTAGATGCAGTATCTGTCAGCTGTCTTACCACTCCGGACTCTCTAAAGAGGTTACCTAACATCAGCATACCAACCAAAGGAGCTGTTGTAGGCAGGATCAGACATACTACGATCGTAACAATGATCGGGAACAGAATCTTCTCCAGCTTGGAAACAGGACGAAGCTGATCCATCTTAATCTTACGTTCCTTCTCCGTTGTCAACAGCTTCATGATAGGGGGCTGAATAATGGGCACCAATGACATATAAGAATATGCTGCCACGGCAATAGGTCCCAGAATTGCAGTCTGTCCCAGTTTACCGGCAAGGAAAATGGAAGTCGGTCCGTCAGCACCGCCAATGATGGAGATTGCTGCTGCAGCCTTGTCGTTGAAACCAAGAGCGATAGCTCCGAAGTATGCTGCAAAAATACCAAACTGGGCAGCTGCTCCAAGAAGGAAGCTCTTAGGGTTCGCAATCAAAGGTCCGAAGTCAGTCATGGCACCTACAC
>JAZODQ010000056.1:0-5469 GCA_045597105.1 Acetatifactor sp. | reverse complement strand
CTTCTCTAAATCAGGACTTCCGGACAAATCTACCATGGAGTAGTTCTCTTTGTAGGTAAAGTGCTGATACTCTCTTACCATACCCAGGAAATTATTTTTCAGAACTACGATTTTTACAGGGATATTATGCTGCTGCATGGTAGCCAGCTCCATCATGGACATCTGGAAGGAACCGTCACCGCAAACTGCCACAACCTGACGGTTGGGGGCTGCTACTTTCGCTCCCATTGCTGCAGGAATGGAATATCCCATGGTTCCCATACCGCCAGAGGTCAGGAAATTACCATCCTTAACGACTGCATAGCCACAGGACCAAATCTGATTCTGTCCTACATCTGCTACATAAACTGCATCCTTATCCATCTTCTGGGTCAATGTGGTGATAAATGCCGCAGGATCCACATAATTGGGATTGGGAGTACGTTTCTTAGCCATATCCACACGATATTGATTTAAGGCTGCAAGCCACTCTGCATAATCTCCTTCGAACTCTTCTTTTTCAAATTCTTCAAAGATACATTTTGCATCGCCTACCAAAGGAATGGTTGCACCTGCATTCTTGCCGATTTCAGCCGGGTCTACATCGATATGTACCAATATCTTGCCTCTGGTAATCAGGCCGGGCTGACTTACTGCACGGTCAGCCACGCTGGCACCTACCATAATCAGTAAATCAGATTCATTCATTGCCTTATTGGCATAGGCTTTACCGTTATTGCCCACCATACCAAAGTACAGGGGATGTTCTGTAGGCATGGAACCGATACCCATCATGGTAGACACTACAGGAATCTGATGCTCTTCCGCAAAGTGGCGTAAGTTTTCTCTTGCCTCACTTAAAAGAACACCGCCGCCTGCGCAGATAATAGGTCTTTTTGCTTTTTCCAGCTCACGGATAACCTTTTTAATCTGATTGGAATTACCCTTTAATGTGGGCTTATAGGTACGAAGCTTTACTTCTTCAGGATATTTAAACTTACTGATGGCTGCATTCTGGATATCAATGGGCACATCAATTAATACAGGACCTTTTCGGCCGGTATTTGCAATGTGAAAAGCCTCTTTGAAAATGTGAGGAATTTCGTTTACATCCTTTACCAGATAGCTATATTTTACAAAAGATTCCACTGCACCGGTAATATCAGCTTCCTGGAAAGCATCACTACCCAGCAGTTCTGTACTAACCTGACCGGTAATACATACGATGGGAATACTGTCTGCAAATGCAGTTGCGATACCGGTGATAACGTTGGTTGCACCGGGACCGGAGGTGACAGCACATACACCGGGTTTACCTGTGATTCTGGCAACACCACTGGCTGCATGAGCAGCATTCTGCTCGGTTCTAATCAAAATTGTATTGATATCGGACTCTAAAATACTGTTATAGAAGGGACAAATCGCTACACCCGGATAACCGAATACGGTTGTTACGCCTTCTGCTTCCAAACACTTAATAATCGCGTCAGCACCATTCATAAATCATGGCCTCCTGTTTCATTCTTTTGAAGTTTTATTCTCTTTTGCATAATGCTTATGTCTATGTCCTACGCTTTCGCACAGGGCTCTGACATAGATTATATAACATTTATCAGAAAAAGTCTTTACATAATTTCCGGGCAATTTTAACTGCGCCTGCAGCATCTTCTGCATATCCGTGGGCACCGATTTCTTCTGCATAGTCCGGTGTAATCACGGCGCCGCCGATCATTACCTTACAATCCGGCTTTTCTGCCGCAGCATATGCAATCACTTCCTGCATTCGCTTCATGGTGGTGGTCATCAGGGCAGATAGTGCAATTATCTGTGCATTATGCTCTATGGCCGCTTCCACAATGCGTTCCTTTGTCACATCCTTGCCCAGGTCAATGACTCGAAAACCGTAATTTTTCAGCATCAGTGTTACCAGATTCTTGCCGATATCATGGATGTCGCCTTCCACGGTAGCGACTACTACTGTGGGCATGTTTTCCTGACTGCCGGACTGTAACATCAAAGGCTCCAGAATCTCAATAGAATTCTTCATGGCCTCTGCGGCGGCAATCAGCTGAGGAAGGAAATATTTACCCTTATCAAAAAGCTCGCCCACCTGATTGATTGCAGGTAAAAGGCAGGTATTTAATATGGTCTGAGGGTCACGGCCCTGTTCCAGTGCTTCCCGGGTCAGTTTACCGATGCCTTTACGGTTGCCTTTTAATACGGCCTGATATAACGGCGCTTTGGTGATATCTCCATCGATAACGCTATTACTATCTTCCGCTGTAGTTACAGATACGCTGTTCGTAGCATCCATAGGCTTTGCAGCTATTTGAGTGGCACGGACTCGTTCCTTTTCCTCACGCATTTCCTTGATGATATTAGCACTTTCAATATAACGTAAATCGCTTTCTTCTTTTCCTAAAAGCAAATCAGAAGCATATGCACAGCCGGAAAGCAGTTCCTGGGATGGATTGGCAATGGCCATGGTAAGTCCTGCCTGGATTGCCAGTGCCACAAAGGCGGTATTTACAAAGCTTCGCTCCGGCATACCGAAGGAAATATTAGACAGACCGCATACAGTGGCAAATCCCTGATGCTTACAATAACGGATGGTTTCCAGTGTCTCCAGTGCAGCCTTCTTATTGGCTCCCACCGTAGTCACCAGACCATCTACGATGATATCTTCCTTGGACATGCCCAGTTCCAAAGCACGGTTATAAATGGTTTGAATAATCTGCTGCTTCTCTTCTATGTTTTCAGGTAGTCCCTTGTCAGAAAGAGGTAGCAAAATAAACATAGCACCATATTTCTTTACCAAAGGTAATAATTTCTCAAATTTCTCCTGCTCCAGAGATACGGAGTTTACCAGTGCGCGGCCCGGATAAAGACGAAGCGCTGCTTCCAGCACCTCAATATTGCTGGAATCCAGTGAAAGGGGCAGATTCGTCACGGCAGGCAGCTCCTGTAAAGCCTGCAGCATGATATCTTTTTCGTCGATACCGCTCATGCCTACGTTTACATCCAGTACCTTTGCGCCGCATGCTTCCTGTTCCTGTGCAAAATCCAGAATCATGGACAGGTCACCGCCACGGAGTGCTTCCTGCAACTTCTTTTTGCCGGTTGGATTGATTCTCTCACCTATAATGATGAATAAATCATCCAAACCAAAGGCAAGGGTTTGTCTTTCGGAGCTTAAATATCTGATACCTTGCGGTTTTCGTTCTGTTTTATGTACGGCATCTTTGCCAAATGATTCATAAATAGCTCTGATATAATCAGGATTTGTGCCACAGCAGCCGCCTAATATGGTGGCACCTGCACCGGTAAGCTGCGCCATCTGCACTGCAAATTCCTCAGGCTGCATGGAATAGACCGTGTTGCCCTCTGCATCCAAAGCCGGCATACCCGCATTGGGTTTGGCAATTACAGGTACATTGGTAACAGCTGAAATTGCAGAAACAATACTGCACATATCCTTGGGGCCTGTAGAGCAATTCACACCAATGGCTGCAGCTCCTAAGCTTTCCAGTACCACTGCACATGTGGTGGCATCACTGCCGTATAGGGTTCTGCCGTCTTTTTCAAAGGTAAGGGTAACCATTACAGGTAAATCACAGACCTCTTTGGCGGCAATCAGTGCAGCTCTGGTTTCAGCCAGGCTCATCATGGTTTCTACGACCAGCAAATCCACACCTGCATCTGTAAGAGCTTTGATTTGCTCCTTATATACATCAATCAATTCTTCAAGTTCCATATCGCCCATGGGCTTTAATTGTCTGCCTGTCATGGTGATATCGCCTGCTACATACACCTTTCTGCCGGCAGGAGCTGTATTTGCAGCTTCCCTGCTTAAACCAACCAGTTTTCGAACCATATCCTGCAGCTGTTCGGCCAAACCGTATTCTGCCAGCTTTATGCGGTTTGCTGTAAAGGTGGGCGCATATAAAATGTCTGTTCCGGCTTCTACATATGCCTTTTGCAGTTCTAATAACGTCTCAGGATGTTCCAGAATCCAGCTCTCAGGACAACCCCCTGCAGGCATCCCTTTTTTGCTCAGATTGGAGCCTGTTGCCCCATCCAGGTAAAGGTATTTATTTTGCGTCAGTATCTGAAAATCTTTTATATTCAATCTAAAACCACCTCTTTGACAAATTAAGAAAAAATACAAACATATTTATCCAATGTATGATAAGATATATGCGAAATAATAAGTCTGTAAATTGTTCCATAGATATCAGTCAAACAGACCATTATCTGTTATAATAACATACTATAACTATCAAGGTAAAGATGTGTATTTAACTATTTTCAGATAAAGGTTGATAAAAAACAGGTTATGTGATAAATTTTATGAGGAAGTGATACATATTGGAGGTTAAAAACGTGAAAAAGAAATTAGCTGTACTGCTTTGTAGTGCAATGTGTTGTATGCTTCTTGGTGGTTGTGGTAAAGATCCCAAGATGGAAGCTTTTAAAGATGATATAAATAATTTTTGTAATAATTTACTTCGTATCCATGAAGAAATAAATGCAATTGATCCTGAGAAAGAAAATGCACCCACAGAACTGCTTGCTAAATTTGATGAGTTGGAGGGACATTTTGAAAGCTTTGCTGCTGACGATTTTCCGGAGGAATTTGATTATTTAGAGGATTTGGCTGATGAGGCTTATTCTTATATGTCCGTTGCGGCAGACAGTTATCATAATCTTTATGATGATGATTTGTTTTATGATGAAGCTATGGAAGAATACGCACATGAAAACTATGAGCGTGCTTATAAAAGAATTCGTATTATCCTCTCCTTCATCCGTGGTGAAGAACCGGAAGGTGATGATATTCAAATTGAATATGCTGCAGAATAAATCAGAACAGGACACATGCATATGTGCCCTGTTCTTTTATAAAAAAAGCTTGCCATAACGGCAAGCTTTTTCGTGTTAAAATAGTAATTTAATTACTTTAAAATCTTGATTGCGCCGATAACGGGTAATTCAGCGTCCTTATCAGTAGCTGCAAAAATAATACCAACAATCATCAGTACAAATAATAACAGACCAATAATTCCGCACAGAATTCCAACAATGAATCCAACAACGGGAATACGACCTAAAATCATACTAATCAGATTGTTTACGATTACTGCCAGTGCAAGTACCAATCCCTGATTTAAATGTAACTTAGCGCCTTCCTTATCACCTGCTAAAAATGCAATTAACCAACCGATGATGGTGATGTACGCAACAATACCTGTAGCTTTTTTGCCCATTTTTACGTCCTCCTTTGTTTACTTTACATATATATATTAAAAAATATCACCAAGATATTTTTTAATACAAAGTTAACCAGTATAATTCCCAGTGCAATAAACAAATAACCATCACGATATTTCATGGCTTTCACATGTGGTACATGCAATTTGACAAGTGTATGTGTAATCATAAAGTACAAATACAATGCTGCGCCATAAAATACCAAAGGATGATACCACA
>JAZODQ010000055.1:0-79861 GCA_045597105.1 Acetatifactor sp. | reverse complement strand
AAACACATCATCATCATCAATATTTGCAACCAAAAGATATGCCTCTGTATCTTCCGGCAAATTCTTTTTACGCAGGTAATGATTTACTACACCTCTGATCGCAGCGTAAATTACCGCGAATAAAGGCACACCGATAATCATACCGGGCACCCCCCATAATCCGCCGAACAAGGTTATGGCAAAAATCACCCAAAAACTCTCCAAGCCTGTGGAATCCCCCAAAATCTTCGGTCCAATAATATTGCCATCCAGCTGCTGTAAAAAGAAAACAAATATCATAAAATACACAGCATTTAATGGATGCAAAGGGTCTACGATAAAAATCAATACGATACTTGGAATCGCACCCAGGAAGGGACCAAAGAATGGAATTATATTTGTCACACCGATAATCAAGCTGATTAAAGCAGCATATGGTGTCTGCAACATCGTAGTACCAATCCAACATAGTAAACCGATAATTACAGAATCTATGAGCTTACCACCGACAAAGCCTATAAATGTATTGTGTACAAATCTGCAATTGGAAATAATTACATTGGCCGTATCTTTCTCAAAAAAAGCAAATGTCATCTTTTTCGCAATACCGGCATACTTTTCTTTATTTGACATTACATAAATCGCAATAATAAAACCAATCAAAAAATCCCACAATGCAGCGATAATACCGATAATACTCAAAGAAACCTTTTTAATTACCTCACTTGTAGCTGCCAATACTGTTTCATTTAAGAACTTTTCAACCTCTCCCGAATATCTTTCCAGTAAAGCCAACAGATTTTTACCCAGTTCCGGATAATCTTCCATAAGTTTATTTACCCAGTTGTAGATATTGTTTACATAGGTATCAAAATTACCTACCAATCTTTGAATACTTGGAATAATCTGTGACAGAAATAAAAGCAACATAATATATACAACTGCAAAAAACAACACACAAGTAAGCAAAATAGATACTGCACGTAAAATTTTACCTCTGCGGGCACTCTTTTTTATTTTTAACAAATCACAAATCTTTTCCAAACAACTGAACTCTATAAAATTCATCACCGGAGACAATAAATATGCTGTAATCAACCCTAAAACAACCGGCAACATAATATCGACTAATTTGGTCAATCCAAGCAATAAATTTGCAGAATGAAAAATCAGATAATAAAAGATAATCGTTCCTGCAAGCACACAGAATGCAGTTAATCCCCATTTCGTATAATTATTGTTCATTCTAAATTTCATATAGTCCGGTCTCCTTTTCAGCATATAATAATATCATACACTTAATTACAAAATATAACAAGTAAACTCCTTTTGATTTTAGTTATAAAAATATAAATTTTTACTAAATCTTTAATTCTTTCCTGCCATAATGTTTCCTATTAAAATCACTGAATTTTCTATTGTTTTTCGGCTCTAAAACACTTAAAATATGTTTGTATACAAATATTACTTGCTTCACTTCATTACTTCCCTAAATCAATTAGAGTATTTGTAGCAAAGAAAGGTATTTATCATGAAATTACAACAATTATTAAGCTATGTACGTCGTGCCATCGACGATTATCATATGATTGAGCCCGGTGATAAAATTGCAGTAGGTATCTCCGGTGGAAAGGACAGTCTCACATTACTGATGGCACTCAGTGCTCTGAGACGCTTCTACCCCATTCCCTTTGAATTATATGCAATCACTGTGGATTTAGGCTTTGATAATCTGAATCTGGAGGAAATTCAAAAGTTCTGTCAGGAACAAAATGTAGAATATCAGATTCTAAAAACAGACATTGCTAAAATCATTTTTGAAGAACGTAAAGAAACTAATCCCTGTTCTTTATGTGCAAAGATGCGTAAGGGCGCTCTAAATGAGGCAATTAAAGCCGCAGGCTGCAATAAAGTAGCCTATGCACATCACAAGGATGATGTGGTGGAAACCATGCTGATGTCCCTGATATACGAAGGCCGATTCCATACCTTTGCACCTGTGACATATCTGGATCGTATGGAAGTAACCGTTATCAGACCCCTTATGTACATGAACGAAGCAGATGTCATCGGTTTTGTTAATAAAAACCGGATTCCTGTAGTGAAAAGTCCCTGTCCTGCAGATGGACATACCAAACGCGAATATGTTAAACTACTTCTGCGCCAGCTAAATCAGGAAAATCCCGGTGTCAAAGAAAGAATGTTTTCCGCCATACAAAACGGCAATATGAAAGGATGGGTAAGAGAACTTGGCAACCCTGAAAACCGATAATTACCATGATGAACAAAACAAAAAGAATATTATAAAGATTCGAGCGGTTCTGGATACGCTTCCACCCTTTTGTAAAAGTTTTTTCAGGGGCATTGAGGAATATACCTCCACGCGTACCAGATTGGCATATGCCTACGATATTCGATTATTTTTTGAGTATTTACATGAAAAAAATCCTATTTGCGCAAAAATGGATATCAAAGAATATCCTATCACTATATTGGACGATATCACCCGCATGGATATCGAAGAATATATGGAATATCTAAAGCTTTATCAAAAAGACGAAAAGGACATTACCAATGAAGAACGTGGACGGTCCCGCAAACTGGCCTCCTTGCGAAGCTTTTATAATTACTACTTTAGCAACGAAATGATTGAAAAAAATCCTGCCGCTTTGGTTCCTCTCCCCAAAAGACATGATAAAGAAATCATTCGTTTGGAGCCCAATGAAGTGGCCATTTTACTGGATCAGGTTGAGGACGGCACCAAACTCACCAAAAAAGAGCTGGAATATCACAAAAAAACCAAATTACGTGATGTAGCACTGCTCACTTTACTTTTAGGTACAGGTATCCGTGTATCTGAATGTGTGGGCTTGGATATAAAGGATGTGGACTTCGATGTGTGCGGTATCAAAATACTGCGAAAAGGTGGTTCCGAGGCCGTTATCTACTTCGGTGAAGAGGTGGAAACCGCGTTGCTTGATTATTTGGAACAAAGAGAACATATCATCCCTGTAGAAGGCCACGAGGATGCCCTGTTTCTCTCCTTACAAAATAAACGGATCAATGTGCGTAGTGTAGAAAATCTGGTAAAGAAATACGCATCCAGAGTAACTACCTTAAAGAAAATCACACCCCATAAATTACGAAGCACCTATGGTACAAGCTTATATCAGGAATCCAATGATATTTATCTGGTAGCTGATGTACTGGGACACCGGGATGTAAATACCACACGTAGGCATTATGCGGCACAAGAAGACGAACGCCGCCGCCAGGCTTCAAAATATGTACATTTACGGAAAGAATAAAACAGGACGCCACCAGGCGTCCTGTTTACTTTATTCGATAACACTTCCATGAAAATAGCATTCATATATCTGTTTCCCCTGATAAGAAATTATCTCATAACCCTGGAACCATCCAAAAGCTCCCTCTATATTACAATCATATGTATAATTCCCGTTTACATAATGCTCCGGTCCTCTGAAAGGCATATTACAGGGCACATTTAACAATGCTTCTTTTAGAAAATCACCGCTGAAATTGTCTCCTGTAACCCGTCCTGCATAATTCATGCTCCAGTATGGTTTATTCTTTATCCATAAGGCCTCTTCACCTGCAAATTTATTCCCGCCAAGATAAGAATCATAATACATATAATCATCTTCACTATAAATTAAATCGTGGGACTGCGGTCTGGTGGATGTGGTCTCTGCACCCTTACCTGCATAAGTCGCTCTTTTTGCTCTTATTAAAAAATCAATTATATCATTCATAAAAAACTTCCACTTAAAATACTTTATTCTTAATACACAAACTCATTAGAGTAATAAGGTATAATCAGACTCTGTCCGGATATAATATTGTCTGCCTCACAATGGTTGATTGTACAAACCTCTTTTACATAATCCTTCACACTATCATAATGTGCAAAATCAATATATTCCTCAGCAATATTCCAGAGAGTATCACCTTTCTCTACGATAATCTGCGTATAATATTTATAAGAATGAACCATGGAATTATCTGCTGCATATGCCTTATCATCAGATGCAGACTGTGCTATCATCAAACCTGCAAATCCAATAACTACAGCCAATAAAAGCTTGCAAAATCTCAGGCGTAATTCTCTTCTCTTCTGGATTGCTTTCTTATATATTCTCAATTCTCTGTCTGTCATGTCACTAAAATCAATTACGTATGTCATATCTGTTACCAGCCTTTCATAACTCATAAATTGTATGCGAACATTTCTTCGGAACATTTGTTCTGAATCCATAATACCAAACAGGCGTTTGTTTGTCAATATATAAATCGAACATTTTTTCGGAATATATGTTTGCTTTTTACAAAAGGCTATGCTATACTATGATTAGTTCATAAATCGTTCTCAGATTAGGAGGTACATAATGGCTGGTAAGATTAGTGATAAACAGCAAGAAATTTTAAATTATATAAAGGATGAAATTTTACAGAAAGGTTATCCCCCCACAGTACGTGAGATTTGCCAGAGAGTTAATTTAAAATCCACTTCTTCTGTTCATGCACATTTGGAAGCCCTTGAGAAAAACGGTTATATCAGACGTGACCCTACCAAGCCCCGTACCATTGAGATATGCGATGATAGTTTTCAGATGGTCAGAACCGAAATGGTGAGCCTTCCTGTTATAGGTAATGTAGCAGCCGGTCAGCCCATTTTTGCTGAAGAGAATATTCAGGATTATTTCCCCGTACCAGCTGATCTGGTTCCAACCGGAGAGTCCTTTGTGTTGAATGTTCGTGGTGAGTCTATGATTAATGCCGGTATCTACAGCGGAGACAAGGTATTTGTTAACAGCAAATCAACTGCACGCAATGGTGATATCGTGGTTGCACTGATTGATGATTCTGCCACTGTTAAGACTTTTTATAAAGAAAACGGACACATTCGTCTGCAACCGGAAAACGATACCATGGACCCTATTATCGTAGATGATTGCCAGATTCTGGGTACCGTGTTCGGTGTATTCCGGTTCTATAAATAGAATATTTATTGCATTATACTAATATCACTATATGTCAAATACAAAAGCGTTTCGGACAATATAATCCGAAACGCTTATTTTTAACCTTATAACATAAAAATTACTGAAATCTCACATTCATATATGCAATGATTTCTTCCACACAACGTTCAAAACCTAATTTAGAACTGTCCAGACACAAATCATAGTTTCTTGCATCAGTCCATTCCTTACCGGTGTGGTATTTATAATACTCCGCTCTTCTCTTGTCCGTGCGGATAATCAGTTTTTCCAAATCCTTTTCACTCATGCTATGCTTTAAACCGGCCTGTTCGATACAGAAATCCATAGGAGCATGCACAAACACAGACAATACATTATCATAGTCCTTTAAAATATAATCGGAGCAACGTCCCATAATGACACAGGACTGTTCTTCTGCCAGCTTACGGATTACCTTGGCCTGATAGTTGAATAGATTATCCGTAGATGTGAAATCATTACTGTCAGGCGGAATCAGTTCGCCGGTATAGATATTGCTCTTCCCCCAAAAGAGCGGCGTCTTTGCAATTTCATCCGCATTTACAAACAAAGTCTCATTGATGCCGCTTTCTTCACTTGCCAGCTTGCAAAGTTCCTTATCATAATAGTGGATGCCAAGTCTTTCAGAAAGCATTTCTCCAACTGTACGACCACCACTACCATACTGTCTTGCTATTGTAATTACAATTTTATCCTTATTCATCAGAACCTCCAATCACTTATTCACCCAAATAAGCCTTCTTAATGGAATCATCGTTTAACAAATCGGATGCCTTACCTTCTAATACAATCTTGCCGGTCTCCAATACATATGCTCTGTCCGCAATGGATAATGCCTTCTTTGCATTCTGCTCCACCAAAAGTACAGTTGTACCCATCTTGCTAACTTCCTGAATAATATTGAATATCTCATTCACAAAAATAGGTGATAAGCCCATGGAAGGTTCATCCATCAGAATAATCTTAGGATGAGACATCAGCGCCCTGCCCATGGCAAGCATCTGCTGTTCACCGCCGCTTAATGTTCCGGCCATTTGGTTTTGACGCTCTTTCAATCTGGGGAAGTGCTTAAATACAGTCTCCAAAGTAGAATCTATTTCGGACTTATCCTTACGTGTATAAGCTCCCATTTTTAAATTCTGAAGTACGGTAAGCTGTGCAAATACACGTCTGCCTTCCGGTACATGCGCCATACCCATGGACACGATTTTATGTCCGGGGGTTTTGGTCAACTCCTTACCTTCGAAGAGAATACTTCCTTTTTTGGGTGCCAAAAGGCCTGATACTGTATGTAAAATCGTGGTTTTACCTGCACCGTTTGCACCGATTAAGGCAATAACCTCGCCCTCATCTACATGAAAGGACACACCCTGAATCGCCTGAATCATGCCATAATATACTTCTATATCCTTAACTTCTAACATTGCCATCTCTACGTTCCTCCTATTCACCCAAATAAGCCTTAATAACTTCCGGATTATTCAGAACATCGGCGGTAGTTCCCTGACAGAGCACGCGTCCGAAATTAAGAACAGTCAGTTCCTCACAAATACCGCTGACAAGCTTCATATCATGCTCGATTAACAGGATGGTCATATCGAATTTATCACGAACAAAACGAATGGTCTTCATCAGCTCCAGGGTTTCGTTAGGATTCATACCCGCAGCCGGCTCATCCAGTAGTAAAAGCTTGGGTTTCGTAGCCAGTGCTCTGGCAATTTCCAGCTTACGTTGCTTACCATAGGGTAAATTTGCCGCTAGGATATCTGCTTCCTTATCAAGATCAAATACCTTCAAAAGCTCCATTGCTTCCTCATGCATCTGCTTTTCCACTCTTTTGTAAGAGGGTAAACGCAATATTCCTGCAATTGTATTATATTTCAAATGATTATGCAAACCGATTTTTACATTCTCTTCCACTGTCATCTTACTGAAAAGACGAATATTCTGGAAGGTTCTGGCGATACCGCTCTTATTGATATCAATGGTCTTTAAACCGGTAATATCCTTTCCGTCCAGTGAGATAATACCTTCATTGGGCTTATATACCCCTGTTAACAGGTTAAATACTGTAGTCTTACCTGCACCGTTGGGACCAATCAAACCATATAATGTACCCTTTTCAATGGTAATATTAAAATCATCTACCGCGCGAAGACCACCGAAGGAAATGCCTAAGTTTTTTACTTCTAATAATGCCATCTTACTCAGCCTCCTTCTTTACTTTTTTTGAGAATTTGTGCCCCATCTTTTTACGCCATTCGATGCAGGCAGGTGCCCAGTTAAAGAGCATCATTACAATCAACAGTACCGCATAAATCAACATACGATAATCATTCAAACCACGAAGCAGCTCAGGTAACAGTGTCAGAATAACAGCCGCAATCATGGAACCGCGAATATTACCGATACCACCCAGTACCACGTATACCAATATCATGATGGACATGTTGTAACCAAAGTTCTTCGGTAATGCAGTCAGCGTAGAAAGATTATGTGCATACAGCACACCTGCCACACCTGCAAGTGCCGCAGATATGGAGAATGCCATCAGTTTATACTTAGTTATATTAATACCTACCGACTCTGCTGCAATGGTATTATCACGAATAGCCATAATGGCACGACCATCCCTGGAATGAATCAGATTCAGTACAATAAACAGTGTTAAAAGTAACAGTACAATTGCAATGGTAAAGTTAGAATCATTGGGTGTTCCGGTGATACCCTGTGCACCCTTTACAATGAACACACCATTTTCCGTCATTTCTATTTCAGCTGCACTTTCCAGTGAAATGTGGAAACCGTATTCGTCCTTACCAATATAAACAATATTAATAATATTCTTAATAATTTCACCAAATGCCAGGGTTACAATGGCCAGATAGTCACCCTTTAAACGCAGTACGGGGATACCGATTAAAAAGCCAAAGATTCCCGCAAAAACAGCACCAATGATAATGGCTATCAGGAATCGAAATGCGCCGTTCATATCAGGAGCCACCACTGTCATGGTCTTAGAAAAGAACGCACTGGTAAATGCACCAATACACATAAATCCCGCATGACCAAGGCTAAGCTCACCCAAAATGCCTACTGTCAGGTTCAGTGAAACCGCCAGAATCGCATAAATACAAAGAGGCACCAAAAGTCCCTTTAACAGACTGCTGAGATTGCCTGTGGCTGCCAAAGGCTGCATGATAGCATAAGCAAGGATAACTATACCAAATGTAATCAGATTGCTCTTTGTGGTTTTATTTATATTCATTTTCTTTTTTATATTCTGATTATTACTCATATCCGTCATCACACCTTTCCTACCCGTTATACCTTTTCCTGTATATTCTTACCGAGTAATCCGGTCGGTTTTACCAAAAGCACCACGATCAGCACACCGAAAACGATAGCATCTGCAACCTGTGAGGATATATATGCTTTTCCGAAAATCTCAATAATTCCCAGTAATATACCACCGATAAATGCACCGGGAATAGAACCGATACCACCGAATACCGCCGCTACGAAAGCCTTGATACCGGGCATGGAACCTGTATAGGGTGACAAAGAAGGATATGCGGAACAAAGCAGTACGCCTGCAATAGCTGCCAATGCAGAACCGATGGCAAAGGTAAGTGCAATGGTGCCGTTTACATTAATACCCATGAGCTGAGCCGCGCCTTTATCCTCACTTACAGCCAGCATGGCCTGACCTGCTTTGGTTTTATTAATAAAAAGCATCAGTACAATCATAATCAATATACATGCTACGATAGTGACCAAAGTCTCACCACTGATGGTAATCTGTCCATCTGCAAACTCAAGTGCCTCTAAAGGAATCACACTGGTAAAGGACTTAGTATCCGCGCCAAATATAAGGAGCGCTATATTCTGCAGAAAATAGCTCACACCGATAGCAGTAATCAGTACTGCCAGAGGTGACGCCGCCTTACGGAGCGGCTTATATGCAATCTTCTCAATGCCCATACCAAGCAGCGTACACACTACTACTGCAACCAATACACCTATCACAGGATGCAGCCCCATGGTACTGCAAATTGTATATGTAGTAAATCCGCCTATCATAATGACATCACCATGTGCAAAGTTCAGCATCTTTGCTATACCGTATACCATGGTGTAGCCCAGTGCTATCAGCGCATATACACTTCCCAGACTGATACCGTTAACCAAATACTGTATAAAACTCATAATAAAACCATGCCTTTCCGCTACACAAATGCATGCAGAATATGCTTCTTACATGCATCCTTACATCCTGTAGCATTCACATCATCATATTTAATAAGTATATCAGAACAAAATATATCCAGCAAGAATTTTTAAGCAATAAAACATGTTTTAATAATCTCCTGACATTCTCCTTAACTGCTATGTAAAGCTCCTGTTAAAGCACAGATAGTGTAAGTTTCTTAATCCCACAATGAGATTGATTATCGGTTTATGATGTTTCCACAATAATCAAAGGAATAAGCATTTCCTCTTCCGTAAGTCCTGCATGCACACCCACAAAATACTCTGCCTCCTCTTTCGAATTATATATGCTTAGCTCATCAACGGCTATGGCCAGATAATCCCCTAACATATCAAGGAAATTTTTATTTTCTAAACCATCACCAAATATTTTATTCTCCAGCACCTCTTGCTTCGACCAAAGCCAGAATTGTTTCCCGAATGTATTGGTGAACACTGTTTCAAATTCCTTTTTTCTGTCTTGCTTCACAAATAAATTCAGCGCTCTGGGTTCAATCGATGGAAGACGTTCCAAACAATCCAGAATTTCCGGATAATCACATATAGAAACGCTCTTTGAATCCATATGACCATGATCTGCTGTTACAATAACAATCGTATCCTGCAATTGTTCCGTCAACTTCTGAACCTGCTGTTCCAGTTCTCTAATCAGTTTGCGGCTTCCTGCTCCATAACATCCGTTTTCATGCATATAAGAATCCGGTTCATTCCAATAACAGATGATATATTTCTGCCCGGGCTCCTCACATAATTCTTTAACTCTATTGCTTATCTTCTCAAAGGAATCCGGGTAAGGTTCCACAAATGGAGCCACATAATAAGCTTCGCCACCGCTTGCATTTATTCTGTCCACAATAGACTCATAAGGATTATACGTCCATGCGATATTGTAATCTGCTGCGGGCCTATCACTTCCTTGCTCAGTATTTCGATATACACACACATTTTTATCTATCTGCGGAAAATAACATTCCCATCCAAGCCATGCATGCTCATTTGGCTGTAACCCGGAATAAATTGACGTCGTTGCCGCAACTGTTGTAGGTGGAAATACAGAACTATATATTTTCTTAAGATGTGTTCGAAAAAATCCCTCTTCATCTAAATTATGGTTTAAAATACACTGTCCCATTCCATCCAATAAAATTACCACAATATTCTTAAAATTCTTTTCCAATAACAGGTCTAATTCAGGTAAAGTTTTCCCCTTCGTTTCCTGACCATATTTCTTAAGAATAGAGTTAGGAAGATTGGCAATACAATTCTCATAGTTTGGAAATACAACTTTTTTCATCAAATAAACACCTCCATTATTTTTCATTAAAAAATCGCACCCGGCTATTCTTAACCCAGTGCGACAATTCAAAAGAAAAATATAATGTAAATAACTTATATTCTCACATTTTTGCACCAGACTAAGAGACCTACCAGCTTAGACCAATGCAGAAATGCTTTCGTCTAACGCCATGTACGTCCATAAAAAAGGTACATATGATGTCTTGAATATAAGTTCTTAATCATCTCTTGATTCTCCTTTAAATCTTAATCTTGCAAGATTATGGTTATGCTAACACTAAACTATACTTCTGTCAAGTTTTTTATGATATCAAAAAAACCGCCTTTGATTATATATCAAAAGCGGTTTTTAACGCGTCTCTTCAGCACCGTTCTCTATTTATGCGTATGCTTTGTAATATTACATCTTTGTATAAACGCCATCTACAATCTTTACAGCCATAGGTGCCTTATTAGGCTCACCTGCTGCATCCCAGGTCATTCCTGCACCTGTCAGACCATCGATGGAGATTTTAACCATGGAAGCCTTTAACAGTTCGCAAAGCTCATCTGCACTCATGGAAGGATTTGCATTTGCGTCTTCCAGAGCAGCCTTTACAGCATATACTGCATCATATGCATCTGCTGCAAACTGATTAGGAACTTCGTTGTACTTGGTCTTGAAAGTATTTACAAACTTAACAGTCAAAGCATCCTGTGCATCAGCTGCAAAAGGAGTTAAAAGCATAACGCCTTCAGCAAGTTCTACATTAAAGTTTTCAACACCTAAGATACCGTCCATACCATCACAGCTGAACCACTGAGGGGCATAACCCATGCCGTCAGCCTGTGTTAAAATTAATGCTGCTTCATCGTAGTAAATAGGAAGGAATACCAGATCAGCGCCTGCATCCTTTGCCTTCTGAAGCTGTACGGAGAAATCAGTCTTGCTATCCTGAGTAAATGCTTCAGCTGCTACAATTTCAAAATTCTGGTTTTCAGCTTCTTTTCTGAAGCTGTCATAGATACCGCTGGAATAAACAGTGGAACTGTCATAAATAACTGCAACCTTGGTTGCCAGATTGTTCTCACCAATATACTGTGCGGAAGCTGCACCCTGGTTAGGATCGGAGAAACATACACGGAACGCATTGTCATACTGTGTACACTCTACAGCTGTTCCGGAAGGAGTAAGCTGGAACACATTATCCTGATTGGTTCTGCTTGCAACCTCAATAGTACAACCACTGGTTACTGCACCGATAATCATCTGTGCACCCCAGTCTTTTACTACATTGTAAGCATTTCCTGCTTTCTCTGCATCATTTTCATCATCCTGGAAATTCATCTCCAGCTTGTAGCCGTTTACGCCACCTGCTGCATTGATTTCCTCAATTGCAATTTCCATACCGTTCTTAACAGCCTGACCATAAATAGCTGCACCACCACTGGTAGGACCCATTGCACCGATTTTAAAAGTATCGGATGCTGCCTGCTGACCTGCATCACCGCTACCGCATGCGGTCATAGCTGCTACCATTGCTGTTGCCAAAACAACACTCACAACCTTTTTCATTCTTTTCATAATAATTACCTCCATGTATATATGTATACAATTATTAAATATGAATATAAATTAACAACAAAAATTTGTCAACTGAATTTTCAAATAAAAGCATTTTTTGCATAATAATATTATTTTGTGGAATGCTATCTATGGAACTAATTGTTTAGCGCAGATAATGCGCAGAATTGAGGTGTTTAATGGGAAGTAAATTAATAGACGGCATCGCTCTGGCTCTTGTTATTGTCGGTGCCTTTAACTGGGCATTAGTAGGTCTTTTTGGTTTTGACCTGGTTGCCTTTCTCTTTGGTGAAATGTCCTGGATAACCAGAATCATCTACTGTGTGATAGGTATCTGCGGTATTTATCTGTTAACTTTCTTTATGAAATTAACTGATGACGGTAAATAATCAGGACCATCATAAAAACACGGTACCATCACTTGGATGATACCGTGTTTTATTCTCTTTAAGCAAGCTCTGCCACATCAATCTGTTTACCGTCTCTCCAAATACGCTCCAAGTCGTACAATAAACGGTTTTCCTTATCAAAAATATGCACAATGATATCACCGTAATCAGCCAGAATCCAGTTCGCATTCTCATAGCCTTCAATCGCCTTTACAGGTGCACCTGCCCTGCCCAGCTTTTCCTCTACGTTATCACACATCGCCTGTAACTGGCTGCGGTTACTTCCGCCTGCAATAATAAAATAATCACCAAGTACACTGATTTCACTGATATCAATAACTCTGATATCCTCAGCCTTTTTGTCTTCAAGTGCTGCAACAGCAAGCTTTGCCATTTCTAATGAGTTCATATTATTCCTCCACTACTTTTCTTTACAATAATACTGATAAGTTTTGTAAGTCATCATATCCATTTCTGTGCCCTTGGCTTCCAGATATTCCAGCGTATCCTGCAATATCCCTACCAACGCCTCATCTAAATCTTCAAATGCCAGCTTACGCAGACTCTCCAGATGGGGCGCCTCTTTTCTGCCGGGCTCAATATAGTCCGCAATAAATATAATTTTTTCAAGGGTACTCATATCCGGTCTGCCCGTAGTATGGTTAAGAATCGCATTCAGCACATCGTAATCCTCTACTTCATACTCTTCTCCGGCCATAAAACTGCCTACTTTCGCATGTAACAGGGAAGGATTACGTCTCTCTACATCATTAACCGGTATATTATGCTTTTCACAGATTTTCAGTTTTTTATCATCGGAAAGACACTTGGCACAATCATGTAAAAGTCCTGCCAGTTGGGCATCCTGAACAGACACATCATATTTCATGGCCAAGGCTGCCGCCGTATAAGCCACGCCCAATGTATGCTCATATCGCTTGGGATCAAGCGTCTTCTCCATCGCCTTACGTATCTTTTTTAAATCATATGCTTTCATTTAGATACAGCCCTTTTTCTTTTATATACTGAAGCACCCTGTCCGGTACCAAATACTTCGCTGATATGCCACCCTGCAAACGTGTCCTGACAACAGTAGACGATATTTCGATGTTCGGTAAAGAAAGTAACTCCACTTTCCCGGCAAACATCTGCTCAAGTCTTTCTTTCTGCGCTTTCATTGCCTCATCTGTAGTATTACCACGTACACCGGCAACAAGCGTACTTGCCTTAAAAATTCTGTCCGGACACTTCCATCTTTCAATAGAAAACAGGCAATCCGCACCTACAATAAAATAAAACGCCTTATCCGGATGCAATCTGCTTAGCTCCTCCAGGGTCTCATAACTGTAAGTATTACCATGTCTTTCAATTTCTATATCTAAAGCCTTCATATAGGAATTGTCTTCAATGGCAAGTTCTACCATTCTCAGTCTGTGCATCCCGGGAGCTATGGTTCTTTCATCCTTTAAATAGGAGCATCCGGTGGGAATAAACCAGATTTCATCCAGTGAAAGCTCCGTACGCGCATGCTCCGCAAGAATCAGATGTCCTGTATGGATGGGATTAAAGGTTCCGCCTAAAATACCGATTTTCTGCATAAATCAGCCTCCGAAGTCTCTACTGCGGTAAAATGATACGGGGATTCTCCCTGTCAGGCTTGTACAAAACGATTTTTTTACCGATAACCTGTACCACCTGGGAACGGGTTCTCTCCGCAACCACCTGTGCAATCTCCTTGGGATCATCCATACAATTTTTGAGTACAGCAATTTTAATCAGCTCATTATTATTAAAAGCTTCCTCGATAGCTGTGGTAAACTCAGGCGTTACACTGGATTTACCTACCTGAAAAATAGGATTCAGGTTAGAAGCCAGACTTTTTAAATATGCTCTCTGCTTACTGGTCATTTCCGCACCTCTTTCTAATTCTTATAATAATCAAAGGCCAAACCATACATTCTCACGGTATCGCCTTCCTGGATACCAAGTGCTTCCAATTCTTCCAAAATACCGCTTTCCTTTAAGAAACGGTTAAAGAAACTAAAGCCTTTTTCACTTTCCAAATTGGTATATCCCAGCATCTTTTCGATCTTGGGACCTTCTACCACATACTCATCCTCATCTGCATCATAGGTCACGGTATATGGCTCATCCGTATATGCGGCAACCATCTCAGGGTTATATTCCTGCTCGAAAATCATAGGTTTTTCATCACAATTTGCCAGCATTTCATTTACATAATAGAGAAGCTCTTTAATTCCCTTACCGCTAACTGCTGATATGGGAAATACTTTGATACCCTTAGGCTCAAATTCTGCTTTAATCGCCTCTACGGGATCATTATCAGGGTCATAAACCGCATCTGTCTTATTTGCTGCAATTACCTGAGGTCTGCTTGCGATATCTGCATTATAGGTCTCCAGCTCCTTGTTAATCGTATAGATATCCTCAATCGGATCACGTCCCTCTGTACCTGCCGCATCCACTACATGAATGATGACCTTGGTACGTTCAATATGACGCAGGAACTCATGTCCCAGGCCCACACCTTCTGATGCACCTTCAATCAGTCCCGGAATGTCTGCCATTACAAAACCTTTGGTACCTTCTAGATCCACTACACCCAAATTGGGATTCAGGGTAGTGAAATGATAATTTGCAATCTTCGGTTTTGCATTGGATACTCTGGATAATAAGGTAGACTTACCTACATTGGGAAATCCTACCAATCCTACATCTGCAATTACCTTCAGTTCCAGAATCAGCTCCAGCTCTCTGGCCGGCTGACCGGGCTGCGCATACTTAGGTGCCTGCATGGTACTGGTGGCATAATGCTGGTTGCCGTTACCGCCCTTACCGCCCTTCAAAATAGTATAGCGCTTATTTTCACCGGACATGTCCACAATAACCTGTCCGCTTTCTGCTTCTTTAATAACCGTTCCTTCGGGAACCTTTATAATAATGTCCTGTCCGTCCTTACCGCGACAGTTCTTTTTTCCGCCTTCTTGTCCATCCTCAGCCTTATACTTACGAATATGTCTGAAATCAATCAGCGTATTCAGGCCTTCATCCACTACAAAAATAACATCTCCGCCATGTCCGCCGTCTCCACCGTCAGGTCCGCCGGCAGGCACATACTTTTCACGACGGAAGGATACATGTCCATCTCCGCCCTTGCCACTACGAATATACACCTTGGCTCTGTCTGCAAACATTGAAAGTCTCCTTTACTTTAAAAACAGGGCACTGGTCAGTACACAGTTTCCCATTGTTTAAGAAAGGGCTTCAAACAAGCTATGTTTGAAGCCCCTGCTAAATTCGCATTATTTCTCTACAGGATATACGGAAGCCTGTTTCTTATCTCTTCCTTTTCTCTCGAATCTAAGTACACCATCTACTAATGCAAATAATGTATCATCACCACCGATACCTACGTTAACACCGGGATGAATCTTAGTTCCGCGCTGTCTGTACAGAATATTTCCTGCTTTAACGAATTGTCCGTCAGCTCTCTTCGCACCAAGTCTCTTGGATTCGGAATCTCTACCGTTCTTAGTAGAACCTACACCCTTTTTATGAGCGAATAATTGAAGGTTAAATTTTAACATGGTTTACACCTCCTTGAAGTTTACTTGCAAATACTTTTCACCGTATTCCTCACTAAGCCTCTGTAATGATACTACAAAAGAATCCATGAGAAATACTGACTTTTCCTGTAATACGCTTTCAAATTCACATTTCAGAAAGCCTGTTTCGTCATTCACAACAGTATTCACCTTTTCTCCGGCCATTTCCTCCAGTGAATTATTCACAAAAGTCGCCAGCGTGGATATTGCTGCACAGAGAATATCAGGTTCTCTCTTACCAAATAAATTCCTTTTTGCGTATTCTGCATGTCCCATACAGATAAAACCTCTGTAGGCACCGCTACAATCCTTTAAAATAGTAACTGTCGTCATAATTATTATGCATTAATCTTGTCAATCTTAACCTGAGTGTATGCTTGTCTATGACCGTTCTTCTTGTGGTAACCGGTTTTTCTCTTGTACTTGTATACAATAACCTTCTTACCTCTACCCTGCTCCATAACAGTTGCGCTAACAGTTGCTTTAGCAACGTCCTCGCCAACCTTCAGGGTCTCGTCACTTACTGCGATAACCTGGTCAAAAGTAACGGTAGCACCTGCTTCAACATCCAGCTTCTCAACCTTGATGATGTCACCTTCAGCTACTTTATACTGTTTTCCACCTGTTGCAATAATTGCGTACATAAAAGGCACCTCCTATTCATGAACTACGTCGAAACTTCATTCATTTACTCGCTAACTTTGGTGGTATTCAAAAAAGAACACACTTATACCTAGTTATGCGGCATACCGTAGTATCATAGCACGAGGTGCCTTGATTGTCAATATGTTTTTCACGATTTTAAGCACTGTTTTTACGATAAATTACTAAAGCTACAATATCAGTGCATTAGTGCTTATATTTTATTCGCCCTGCTGCTTTTTCTGAAAGTCCTCAATGTACTGAAGAATCAATCTGACTGTACCATCCACGCCTAATACGCTACTGTTGATACACAAATCATAGCTGTCTGCACGGCCCCATTTCTTGGAGGAGTAATAATTGTAGTAACTCTGACGCTGCTTATCCTTCTTTACCATCATTTCCTTTGCCTTAGCTTCGGTCAGCTGGTATTTCTCCATAATACGCTTTATTTTACACTCTTCTTCACCATAAATAAAGAGATGTATGGAATTCTTATACTCAGCCAGAGCATAATCCGCACAACGGCCTACAATAACACAGGACTCTTCATCTGCAAGCTTTTTAATGGTATCAAACTGGGCAAGAAATACCTTATGACTGATGGGCATATCCACAAAAGACGACGCATTATATCCAAAAGAATAGGTATCCATAACCAGATTGTATAAGAAGGAATTGGTAGGTCTCTCATCATGATTTTGAATCATTTCCTCACAAAAACCACTTTCCTTAGCTGCACGGCTAAGAAGTTCCTTATCATAACATTTGATCCCCAGCGCCTCGGCTACCTTCTCACCAATTTCTCTTCCGGCGGAACCAAACTGTCGTCCAATCGTAATAATCGTATTCATAACCTGTACCTCTGCTTTCTACAAAGTATAAATGCAAGTAAATCACTCCACAGCGGCATTTATCTATGATTATTATACGTTATTTTTCACAATCAGACAACTGATTTTTCAAAAAAATTGTAAATTTTGCATAATTATTTTAATTTATTCAACAATTCCCGGAAATAAGCAGGCAATGGTGCGTCTACCTCTACATACTCGCCGGTTGTAGGATGTAAAAATCCCAGTATTTTCGCATGTAATGTCTGGCCTGTCAGTTTAAACGGAGCCTTGCGATTAGAATATACATCATCTCCCAAAAGGGGGTGTCCAATACTGGCCATATGCACACGAATCTGATGGGTTCTACCGGTTTCCAATATACATTCAATATAAGTATATTCCTTAAAACGCTTCAAAACCTTATAATGTGTCACCGCATGCTTGCCATTTCGTTCATTAACCGCCATCTTTTTACGCTCCACAGGATGTCTGCCTATAGGAGCATCTATTGTACCTTCCTCTTGCTTCAGCACGCCATGACAAATGGCATGATAGCGCCTATTGATACTATGCTCTTTTAACTGTTCGGCAATGGCATTGTGGGCCTTGTCATTTTTACAAACTATGAGGGAGCCTGTGGTATTCATATCAATACGATGTACAATACCGGGACGCATCACTCCGTTAATTCCGGACAATTCCTTTCCGCAATGATGCATCAGACCATTTACCAGCGTACCGCTGTAATGTCCTGCCGCAGGATGTACCACCATCCCCTTTGGCTTATTAATCACTATGACATCCTTATCTTCATAGAGAATATCCAATTCCATCTCCTGAGCCTCAATCTCCGGCTCCACGCTTTCAGGCAGCTCAAAACAGATTTCATCGTCACAGGACACCTTATAGCTTCCTTTAACTACCTGCCCATTTACCGTAAGATTGCCATCCTTTATCAGTTTTTGAATATAGGAGCGGGACAGACCGTCAATCAGCTGACTGACACATTTATCAATTCTCTCATCTTCCAACTCTTCAGTTATGGTAAAACGAAACATATCCATCTGATTCTTCCACTTACATTTCTCTGTATCGGTTCTGCTTAAAACTTAAAAATTCCAAATCCTTTTCCTTATATACAAACATGAACAGGATAAACAAGGCAATCGTACCCACCACAATATATATATCTGCCACATTGAATATAGGGAAATTAATCAGTACAAAGGAAATAAAATCCACTACAAAATCAAAGCGTATACGGTCAATCATATTGCCGATACCGCCGGCCATAACCAAAGTCAGAATAATATTTGCCGGTACAAATTTCTTTTCTGCAGGCATTCTCACCAAAAAGAAAAGCATTACCAGCATAAATATGGCACCCACAAACAAAATAAATACCTTTTGGTTCTGTAACATACCAAATGCAGATCCACGGTTTTCCAAATACTGCAGTTCCAGTACATCCTGTATCAATACAATTGCAGCCTGTCCTTTCAGTTTGGCAATCGCAAGATATTTCGTAAACTGGTCGCCAACCAGTAACAATATAAATAAAATCGTATCCAGGGCTAAAATTTTAGCTTTACTTTTATTCATAAGCATCCTCGTCAGTAAAATTAATTTCATCAATTGCTGCCAGAATCTCTTCATCTGTTACAGTTCTGTCGATAACAGCCTTACCGATTTTTTTCAAAAGTACAAACTTAATGGTACCGGACTCCATCTTCTTATCGGATTTGGTCAGCTTTAATATCTCTGCCGGATCTACATTATCAATGGATATGGGCAAATAGAAAGGTACAAACATATCACGGATTTCATAATACTCGTCCATGGAAAGCAATTCTTTCTTCCAGGAAATATATGCTGCAGCTACTGTTCCCAGCGCTACACACTCACCATGATACAATTCAAAATCCTTGTACTTTTCGATAGCATGACCAATGGTATGACCCAGATTCAGAAGTGCTCTGTCTCCCTGCTCGGTAGGATCCTTTTCCACAACAAGCTTCTTTACGGAGCAGCTGCGCATCACCATTTCTTCCAATACATCCAAATCACGCTCACAGATTTCATACATATTCTCAATCAACCATTCATAGAAAAGTGCATCTTTGATAAGACCATGCTTCATAACCTCAGCAAATCCGGAGAAAAACTGTCTGTCATCCAGCGTCTTTAATACGTCTAAATTCATGTACACCAACGCAGGCATCTTAAATGCACCTACCATATTCTTGTAACCGTCAAAATCCACGCCTGTCTTGCCACCAATACTGCTGTCTGTCTGTGCAAGAAGTGTGGTCGGTATCTGTACAAAATCCACGCCGCGCAAATAAGTAGCTGCCACATAGCCGGTCAAATCACCCACTACACCGCCACCCAGTGCAATCAGCATATCCTTTCTGTCAAACCCTTCCTCTATCAAAAACGTATAAGCACCTTTTACGGTATCCAGTGTCTTATTTGCCTCTCCTGCCGAAAATACGTATCGTACCACTTTTTTACAGATACTACTTAAAAGTTTCTCCACTTCTTCACCGTATAAACCGTCAACGGTAGAATCCGTAATAATACAAATTTTCTTCTCTGCCACCTGTAATTCCACAAGTTCTTCTGCCAATCCTGCAAACTCCCTTGCAAATACAATATCGTAACAGGGCTTTTTATTATACATAACATTTAATCTTTGAGCCATAACAAACCATCCTTTATAGATTGAAAAACTTCCCGTTTTGATACAAACAGGAAGTTTCATTCAAATTTCATTAAATTATAAATCATTACAATTGAATTATAAATTATTATTCAAAGACATATCCAGCATACTACCATTCAGAATCTCCGGAAAATCTCCGTACACATCTACGGTAGAAGGTGTAATAATGAAAATGGAATGAGAAATCTTCTGCAGATTACCATTAATGGCAAATGTTGAGCCGGATGCAAAGTCTACAATCCTCTGCGCAACATCCATATCAACACCCTCCAGATTCAATACTACTGTACGATTGGATAATAATGTCTCTGTAATCTCTCTTGCCTGGTCAAATGAAGTAGGCTTGATCATACAAACTTCCATACCGCCGGGAGCATTTCTTTTTTGTGATGCCTGACGAATGGGTGTCACCTTGGGCTGCACTACCTTGCGCGCAGGTCTCTCTTCATACTCTGCCTCTTCCCTTGCCGGTCTGGCAGGTGCAGTCTTGCGGGGAGGCGCAGCATAAACTTCATCATTATCCTCATCGTCTAAATACTCATCATCAAATTCTTCATCATCTTCATTAATTTTCATATATTTCATGAGCTTATCCAATTTCATTATCAAAAGTCCGCCTTTCCTTTAAGATTAACCGGAAACAGAATAATCTCTCTCTCCGAATATACCGGTACCGACCCTCACATATGTAGCACCTTCTTCAATTGCCACCTCATAGTCTCCGGTCATGCCCATCGACAAAACACTCATAGAAACATTATCAATGTTTTTACGCATTATGTCAACAGACAATTGCTTCATTTTCGTAAAATAATCCCTATTTTCTTCGGAATCGCTAACATAAGGCGCTATGGTCATAAGCCCCTTTACACAGATATTCGGAAGTTTTGCAATGGCCTCCACCAAGACAATTGCCTCTTCGCCGGAAGTACCGAATTTGGTCTCCTCTCGGGCGATATTTACTTCCACTAAAATATCAGTGCAGACACCTTTTTTCACGGACTCTTTACTGATTTCTTCTGCAAGTCTCAAAGAATCCACACTATGTATCAGAAAAACCTTACCCACAATATATTTTACCTTATTACGCTGCAAATGTCCTATCATATGCCAACGGATGTCAGCAGGCATAACCTCCATTTTATCAAGCATTTCCTGCACTTTGTTTTCACCAAAGTCTCGGGAACCTGCTTCGTAAGCCTCCATCAGTGCATTGACCGGCTTGGTCTTGCTGACTGTAATCAGTGTAACCTCTTTTGTATCACGCCCTGTCTTTCTACAGGCGTTGTCCATTTTCTCACGGACCAAGGCAATATTTTCGCTTATCATAAATCAAAACTCCTTAATTGGTAATGAACTGGTCGTCCACCACACTGTCTGCATTCAGCACAATATAATCATAGGCACGCAAACCGTACATGGTATTGGTTTTTACAATGGCATATTCGTCATTCTGGGACAAAATTGTAATCTGTTTAAAATCAGCATATCCTTTATTCACATTATATACACCGATAAGCGTTGCACGCTTACCAACCGTAAATACTTGCTGCCTGTCAGTAGTATATAAAATCTGTCCGATTTCCAGAAAAGTAGCATCCAGGTAATACTCTTTACTGCTCTCATCATAATTATAAACATCAACCACAACTTCCTGATTGACCATATTACCTTCTTCATCAAGAGCCTGGGTTAAAATGCTGTATCTGCCGGAGGCATCCGTCAAAATATACTCTTCCGGTATCAGGAAAAATTCTTTCTGCACAATGGAACTGTTGGGAATCTTAAGTCCGTTTTCACTCTCCAGGCTAATCTCCACATCAATGTATCTGTCACCAATAAAAGTTATCATGGAGTTATTGAATTTAAGCTCAGCATACGTATTACCGTCTTCATCAGTCAAAAGCCCCACCTCTGCCCAGGATTCATACTGGTTCTTCAGGAATTTTACCTTTACATATTGTTCTTCAAGTAATTGAGTACCCCGGTCTGCTGTCACCGGTATTACAACCTTCCAATTTTCATCCCCGCAAATCTTATATGCAGTATCTCCCTCTGCAACCAGAGTATTACTCAATATATATGTCTTGGTATATTCCTTTTCATCAAAGTAATCCTGTGTGATTTCTTCCGGTTGCAAATTTTCATAGCCATCGGTCCAATAGGTTACCACACCGGTATCAGTGGACATACAATTTTTCACACGTCCGCTACCATTGACATCATTTAATGTATCAATATTGCTAATCATATTCTCATTAGCAATTCTCAGCACAACATTAGACAATGAATGTTTAAAATCATACACATCATCAAAATTCCTGCCATCAAAACCATGCATATAATCTACAATCTCTGTACGAAATTCAGCCAGTTCCTTTTTGGTCAAAGTATTCTCTCCCAGAGATAAATCATCAATATAATCCTGCAAACCACCTGTTTCATCAATGCTGTATACCAAACTGTTTTTAGCTACACGCGATCCGCTGTTGGTATAAAAGTATATGTATCCCGAAGCCTCTGCCGGAACTACCTTTTCCTGCCTCAAAATAATGCCCCGGTAAATGTTATCCTGTGCCAGAGTACCTTCCTTAACCTCATATCTGATAATATGATTGGTTCGAAAATACATAACAACACAAACAGCCACATACACAAAAATAACAATGAACATCAGCGTGCCTGCATTCCATCTGAATCTTTTATGTTTCACTACTTTATCGGCCAAATGATAACCTCCCGACGCTTATAAATGCTTTATTTTCATACATATGAAAAGCCCCGGAAGTACCCGAGGCTTCATCCATATATAGTATACTAAAAAAATATGTAGAATAAAAGCGAAAAATAATCTTTTATACTAATTCTGCTTACAGAGCTACAACAATACTGTCCTTGAATGCTTCAGGAATATCATCTGCATTTAAGGAAATACTTAAAACAAAATCTACACCGGAGGTTTCGCTGACTTTTTTCAGTCTATCAAGAGTTTCTGTAATATCTTTGCCTTCCAAACATGCAATCTTTAAAAAGCTGTCAAAATACATCTGCTGTAAATCATGGTCCTGTGAAATAATACCACAAACAAATCCGATGAATTCCTGGCTGCTCTCAACCATACTCTGAGATACATCAATTAATCTCACTTTGTTATTCAATTCGTACATATGCTTTGTACTTTTATCCAGGTAAACTATATTGCCTGATATCTCTTTAATTTCATTATTCACTTTATCCAATAACTGTTTTGTCTTGCCTTTTCCTTTTTCGCCTACAATTAACTGAACCATTGGTAAACCCTCCTGATGTAATGTAATTTTGAGATATTTTCTATCTGTTTCTATTATAATTTATCTTCTGTCAAAAAACAACCATTAATTGCTTATTTCGTCTAACAAATCTGCCATTTCTTTATATAGCACATCACGGGCCTCACTGCGCATAATAACCGAGATATAGGGATTGCCCGAAATATCCCTTGATAGGAGAATCAGACAGTGTCCCGCCGCATTGGTTGTACCTGTTTTGCCACCTATTACAGTTATTTCTGCAGGTGCTTCATAATTGCCCTGCAAGAATTGATTGGTGGACCTCACGGACAATTCCTTATTCTTACCGTTTTTATCCTGATATACGGTGGAATAATTTGTCATATGTATGATTTCAGTAAATTTCTCATACTTCATTGCCTCATTGAACATCAAATACATATCATAGGGTGTGGTAAAGTGATGCTCCTGGGTCAATCCGTGAGGATTCATAAAGTTCGTATTGGTTGCACCAATACTCCTGGCTTCCGCATTCATCATTTCAATAAACGCTTCCGGACTGCCGGCAATATTTTCTGCAATCAGCATAGCCACATCATTTGCAGAATATATTAATAATATATGGAGCGCCTGGTCAAGTGTCATGGAATCTCCGCTTTTTAAGCCGCAAAGCTGTGCTCCGCTTTCTGTAATATTCACAGCAGGACTTGCTACAAGCACCTGATCCAGACTACCGTACTTCAGTGCAACCAAGGCTGTCATTATCTTAGTCAGACTAGCCGGATGCACCTGCTCATGAGCGTTTTGGGAAAACAATACCTCTTTTTGATTTACATCAAACAGAGCGGCACTAAACGCCTGACTCATATCCACATCTGCACTTGCCACATCCTCTGTAACCACACAGAGATTGGCAGCAAATGTTTCGGCAGTGTTTGCCTTTTGACTACCCAGAACATCATATGTACTTACATTCATATCCGTGGTGTACGGCATTGTATATTCTATATTGCCACAGCCGGAAAGGCATAGTACCACTGATAAAAAAAGACTCATTACTATCGTTCTATTTATACATTTCACGCCACTCTAAATCTCCTCTGTCAAGGGACTTGATCAACAGTTCCGCACTGGCCAGATTGGTAGCCAAAGGTATGTTATGAATATCACAAAGCTTTACCACATTATTTACATCAGGCTCATGCATTTTGGGAGTCAGCGGATCACGTAAAAAAATCACTAAATCCATCTGGTTGTGTTCAATCTGTGCTCCAATCTGCTGTTCACCACCCAAATGTCCTGCCAAAAATTTATGGACACTTAAATTCGTGACCTCTTCGATCAGACGCCCGGTGGTACCGGTAGCATACAAATCATTCTTACTCAAAATTCCACGATAGGCGATGCAAAAATTCTGCATCAGTTTCTTTTTAGCATCATGTGCGATAAGCGCAATATTCATAGTATATCCCTATCCTTTCCTTATTTATTTTCTCTTTGCCTGAAGTCTTACATTCAGCACAAAGCCCATTCCGATAAAAAGACTCCACAGGGAAGTCAGACCATAACTGACAAACGGTAGCGGCAAACCTGTATTCGGCAAAATAAAAGTGGCCACACCAATATTAAAAAATCCCTGAAATGCAACTATGGTACCTACACCGGATGCGATAATCATTCCCGCAAGATCCTTGGACTTTCCGGCCACCACCATACACTCCAACGCTATCAGGAAAAGCAGCACAATAACAAGTACACTTCCTTTAAAACCGAATTCCTCACCGATAACTGCAAAAATAAAATCTGTCTGGGCTTCGGAAATAAAATTACCGTTCTTTACGGAAGTAATTTCATTATTTTTGTACCCCTTACCATCCAGCATACCGGATGCAATTGCCGTAACACTGTTTAACTGCTGATAGGCCTCTTCATTGGCATATTCTTCAGGATTAATAAATGCAAGAATTCTGTCTTTCTGGTAATCCTTCAGGAACCTCTCTCCCGGCTGCATAGCCAGTGTAAACACAATCGCTATTGCAGGAATAAGTACTATCAGAACACCGGCAATCAGCTTATAGCTGATACCTCCAACAAACATCACCACACAGAAAACCACAATCAAAACGATACTGGTGGATAAATCCGGTTGGTCAAACACCATGTACCAGGGTATAACAAACAGAACTGCGCAAGCTACAATCATCTTGAATGTATTTAACTGTTTCCTATATTTCATAATAAACTGTGCAAAGAATAAAATCAATAATATTTTAGCTAATTCGGAAGGCTGAAATTGAAGTCCGCCGATTTTTAACCAACGCTGTGCTCCACCACCGTCTTCTCCCAGTCCGGGTATCATAACCATCAGTAAAAGTACCAGATTAAAAATGTATATCAGCGGATAAAATTTCAGCACAAATGAATAACTGATAAAGGATATCACAATCATCAGCACAAAGCCGCCAATTACACCAACCAACTGCTTATTCTGCAGACTTGGCTCTGCACTTCCGATTGCAACAACTCCTATTACGGCCAATAATACAACCATCAATATTAACTTGAAATCATAATCACGCAATCTATAATTTCTAAACATAAAATCCCTTCATTATCAGCAAAGTTCCTTCGCCTTCATGTCCAGAATGGGGATATTGGCATACAATATAGGCTCCTTACTGCCCTTACCATTCTTGGCGCTTCTGGTCTGTATCTGTATATCCATGTGATTGGTATCAATCTGCATATACTTGGAAATCACTTTTGTAATATCATTTTTTATCAGCTCCATAACTTCCTCAGAACAATTGACCCTGTCAGAAATCAACAAAATTTTCAAGCGGTCCTTCGCTACCTGACCGGAGCTTTTTCTGCTAAAAATACGTTTTAATATCTCAATCATGTCCACTCACTCCTATCTCTAACCCTTTTGGAAAATGCCTGTAACTCTCGTCCAGAAAGAAAACCCTCTTTCATTCATGTGATAGGGCACTTCTCTGCCCAGGATTCTCTGCACCACATCCTGATATGCCTTACCGGCAGGACTGCTGCTACCTACCAGCGGCACACCCTGATTGGTGGACACCACAACATTTTCATCATCGGGTACAATACCGATTAACGGAATGGACAATATATCAACCACATCGGATGCAGACATCATATCTCCCCGTCTGACCATATCCGTACGTAGTCTGTTTATAATCAAATCAATTTTTGTAAAACCGTTTGCTTCCAGAAGACCTACTATTCTGTCTGCATCTCTGATTGCAGACACCTCCGGAGTGGTGACCACAAGCGCTCTGTCTGCACCGGCAATTGCATTCTGGAACCCCTGTTCAATGCCTGCCGGACAATCCAGAATTATGTAATCAAACTGCTCTCTCAGTTCGTCAATTACTTTTATCATCTGCCCGGGCGTCACCGCCGACTTGTCCTTCGTCTGGGCAGATGGTAGCAAAAACAAACCGGGATGTCTCTTGTCCCTGATTAATGCCTGTTTCACACGACAATTGCCGTCTACCACATCTACCAGATTATACACAATACGGCTCTCCAGCCCCATAACCACATCTAAATTGCGCAAGCCGATATCGGTATCAATCAAACATACCTTATAACCCATTTTAGAGAGGCCGGTCCCTACATTTGCCGAAGTAGTGGTTTTACCTACACCACCTTTTCCTGAAGTAACAACAATGACCTGTGGAGTGCTTTTTTTTGCTTCTTCACGGTTTTCATTTTCAAACATCATATCCATAGACTCCTTCTTTCTGCGTTGCAAAAATTTATCGTTGAAGTCTATGGAGCAACGCGGACAATAAACTTTTTCTCTTTTGTATCGGTTATCATCCGCTTGTTTCTATAAAGAACTAAGCAATTCCTTAGTAAGTACCTCTGTTACTATCTTATCGTCCTTTATATATGCTATTTTCGGTTGTATTTTCGGGTGAATTCCCCATTTCGACTGTTTCGTGTTTTTCAGTTTCAAATCCTTTATCCTCAGTCGCTCCGGTTCCATCTCAAGGGCAACTACATAAGCATTTTCTTCATTTTCGCTGCCCGCATAAGCTTCCCCGTATAAGCCACCCAGAACGTAAATATTCTTTTTGGAAATCACTGCACTTCCGGGGTAAACATCCCCCAGAATTACAATATTGGTATCCGTTTCCAGAATTTCACGGTCCTTCAGGCTCCCTTTATAAAACTGTCCTTCTCCGGCCGAATTCATTGCTTCTTCGATCTCACTCATAGCCTTGACATACTGACCGTTTTTTTCTTCGTCATGTCCAATCAGACAAACGATATTTAAGGAACAATTTTCCCTGATAATATTGATGATTGCCTTCTCCTCTTCGGCGCTTACCTGCCTGCCTTCAATGGAAAGAACCATGCTGGCATCCTTGAAAAAATTCTTTGCCTCCGAAAATTTGAATGCAACTTCTTTTGTAATTGTTTCAAAATCCGCATCTTCGTTTAAAATAAGACTGATGCCATTTTGAAAAGCCTTTAAAAGCACTGCATCTTTCATAAAAAGTCACCTATACATCTAAATTTATGTTTCATTGGATATACCTGCATCAGGTGTATCCGCCGTTCCTGTTATCAACTCTTCCTCTTCTTCCAAACCATAATAATACTTAATAATATCTCTGGTTGTCTGAGCGGCATAATCAGAAGAATAACCGAAGGGAATACGCGTCGTTACGGAAATCTCAGGATTCTCATAAGGCGCATAGCTGATAAACAAAGCATGGCTGGGACGACTGGACGTCTGCTCTGCCGTACCTGTTTTACCGGCCACATTTACCGATAATTCGGAAAAATAAGTCTTGTTCTGTACCACCTGGCGCATACCTCGTCTGATAGCATCCCAATAACTCTGAGGCATCTCGATTTCATTTCTGATTTCTGCCTTATTCTCTAACAAAACACGGCCTTCAGAATCTGCAATCTTATCCAGAAGGGTCAAATTAAAGCAGGTACCACCGTTTGCGATTGTGGTGGTATATCTGGCCAGACCAACTGTGGTAAAACTGTTTCGGCCCTGTCCGATTGCGGAACGCACCGGATCTTCATTGGAAACTGTAGGCGCTGCTTCTGTAATCTCCACACCGGATTTTTCTGTCAGACCATACAAATCCGCATACTGATACAATGTATTCAAACCGGCTTCTTCGTTGTAACCCACACCTCTGGTGGCCAAACGATAGCCAAGCTCATAAAAGTAATAATTGCAGGAATCCTTTATTGCAGATGTAACCGTTTCCGTACCATGTCCGCTTCTTTTCCAGCATCTGGGAGAAGGGGTAATGGTGGTGAAAGTACCGCTACAATGAATTCTTTCATTCAGCCCCACCACATTTTCCATCAAACCTGCAGTGGCGGATACAATCTTAAAGGTAGAACCGGGCGCTCCTGCATACTGGGTTGCAAAATTATACCAGGAATTTGCTTTGTCCACAGACATCTTGGCATAATACTCTGCATCGATGGAATTTGCCATTTTATTATTATCAAATCCCGGATAGGAAACCATACAAAGTACATCACCGGTATTTACATCCGTAATTACCACAGAAGCATTACAAGGGTCGAGGGCCAATTGTCCCGGAGTAATATCCAGACCATTGATTCGATTCATCATAAAATCATAGGCACTCAAACGTCCGCTAATTAAACCTGTCTCATCCTCATCGGGAATCTCCACCTGGTTCTGCTCACACAAAACCATGCAAATATCTTTTCCTGATATCCTATTATTTAACAGCATATACTTGTAGAATCTTTTCTGAAATTCCTTATTCCTGTCAACCATATCAATGATATAATCCACCAATTTGCCATAGATTTCTTCGGAATCAGAGTATTTCTCATCTATATCAAGCTTGGTAACATCAATCCAATTCACCGAAATACAATATTTCAGATATTCATTCAGGCTGATAACCTCTTCCACTGCCCAGGCATTCTGGGTCGCATCACTGCTGTCTACCAATGAGGCAATAATAACACCGTTTTCTCTAAGCAAACTGACAATATTACTCTGGTAAACCTGATATTCCTTGGAAAGCTTTTTATAAGGTGTCCGTCCTGCGGTAAGTTCCTGACGAAGCTTATTGTATACCTCTTCTTTGTATTCCAGATATTTGGAATATACTTTTTTTTCATATTCACCGGCATTTTCATCCACAAAATTGCCGGTATCAATAATACTGTTATTAATCAATGCAAAATAAACATCATAAATCGGTATTAAAATATCTGCACTGCTGGCATTCTCTGACGGCTTATATTCCTTGATATTACGGATTTTACTGGAAAGTAATCCTGCCAGTTTCTGCTCTACAATATTATAAACCGCAATGGTCAAATCCTTATCAATGGTAAGGTATACATCATCTCCCGCTTCTGCCTCCGTACGCTCGATAATTTCCATTACCTTACCTGTTGTATCAACCACTACCTTCTCATAGCCTTTGGTGCCCTGTAAGGTGGTCTCGAAATAAGCTTCAATTCCGCCCTTACCAACCATATCGTTAATACTGTAAGTATTCTCTGCACCGCCTTCTTCCACAACCTTGGCATTCAGCTCTGCCATTTCTTCTGAAGAGATTTTGCCCGTATAACCCAGTACGTGTGCAAAATACTTACTGTCCACATATTTTCTTACTGTATCCTCAACAATGGTAATACCAGGAAGTTTGTCTGAATTTTCCATAATCACAGCTACTGTACGTTCACTGACATTGGTAGCTACAATGGTACCGATATATTTTCGGTAAGATGTAAGTTTCATGGAATAACGGATGGTGACCATCTTCAGCCAGTCTTCTTTACTATATCCTTTACCGGGGATAAAAGCTGACTGGGTATCGCCTTCTATTTCATAATCACCAATGGCAAATCCACCGGAATCTTTCTTGCTCAGATGTTCCATTAACCCTTGAGCAGAAATGTTCTTTTCCGTTTCCTTCAGCTTATCAATTGTGGTATATCCGTATACGTCCGCCAAAAAACGCAGCAGGGACGTTCCTGAAACCGTATATTCAAATTCTCCGTTTTCATTTAAAACGATTTTAAAATCCGTATTGACTTTATCACCGTTTTTCTCGATCATTTTAATCAATGTATAAATGGTTTCGTTCAAGTTAGCATTTTTATTTCTACCGGACTCAAACACGTCCTCTATTTTTACGGAATAGGCCAATTCATTATAGGCAAGTAAATTACCGTTTTTGTCATAAATATTGCCTCGGGAACTGGAAATATCTCTGGTCTTTTCCGTCTGCAATATAAATTCGTCCAGATAGGCCTGCCCCTGTACGATCTGTAAATCAAAACATCTGTAGATCAACACACCGCCCAAAATACAGCACACCAAAATCAGCAAAGTTACTCTGCCTGTTATGATATTTAGTATTCGTTCTTTCAGTTCCCTAAACAAATTTCTGAGCGCTCCTTTTTTCCCTGTCCTCTAATTTATTGTTGATAAACAGAATCAAGGGATATAAAACAATGGTTACAATAATGGTATATATACACTCCGGCAAAATAACTCTGGTAAAATAATAAATAAAATCAAATCTGCCACGAAGCAGAAATACCAGAATATATACCAACATACTGTAAGATAAATCGCTGATAACAATAAGTGCTATAGGAAGCTTAATATCCTCCCGATAAAATATGCCGGAAAACTTACCGTTTGCATACCCTATGTACAAATAAATCAGAGCATAAAAGCCTAATATATTGCCAAAAAGCACATCCGTCAGCAGACCACAGAAAAAGCCTACCAGCATGCCTTCTTCTTCGCCTCGCATAAACCCGAAGGCAGAGGTAAGTACAATCAGGAGATTGGGAATAATTCCCGCAAAGGAAATGGCAGGGAATACGCTGCTCTGCAAAATAAAGCAGAAAAAAACAAGTAATGCAATAACGATTTTTCTCAGCATAATTCCTCCTGTTTATTCTTCCTCATTCACCTGTTGTTTCATATCGGTTATAATCAAAACCTCACTGAGATGTTCAAAATCTACCACAGGAGTGATATACCCTGACTTGGTCAGATTATTTTTATCTCTGTTAATTGTGTGTATATAACCAATTAAGATATTGGGTAAATATTTATCACTAATGTCAGAAGTAACCACCTTATCCCCGATGGCCACCACATCCTTACTGTCAATCAACTGTGAGAAAGATATGATTCCCTGACTCATCAGCTTCAAATCACCGGAAACAATCATATTATCCTCTGTTGCCAATGTCATGGCACTGACATTGGTATTATCGCTGATAATGGAAGTCACTCGTGCCCAATTGGGTCCCACTGCACTGACTCTGCCCACCAGTCCGCCGCCGGCAATCACATTCATATCTACAGCGACACCATCATCAGAACCTTTATCCACAATAAATCCCGAATACCAGTTTCCCGAATCACGGGAAATAATTCTGGCTCCTACTTTATGGTATATTTCATACTGTTCATCTAATTCAAACAGTTCGCGCAATTCATTTAACTCATATTTATCCTGTTGAAGAAGGGTATTCTGCTCCGTTAATGCAGCAACTTCTTCTTTTAGTTTGGCATTTTCCTCTAACAGACTCCGAATCTGCACAAGCTCTTCAGAACGCCCCTTAATCCATGCACCTGTTTTTTCAATTCCCTGCTGAAAAGGAATTACACAGTACCCGATAACAGTATTTAACGGTGTACTGACTACACTGCTTCCAAAGGATAGCAGCATAAGCAATACACATATGACTGTTAAAATAAAAAGGAGTAATTTACCGGGCATCGTAAATTTCTCCCCTTTTCTTTTTATTACAGGGCTCATTTACTCATCCCTTCAATCGCATAAGCTATGTTTTTATAGTTATCCTCTTTAATAATTTTTGAAAGTCCCATCGCAACACTGCTCAAAGGATTTTCAGAAACATTAACCTTAAGTCCGGTACCTTCTGCCAGACGCTCTGCCAGATGACTTACCTGGGAAGCGCCTCCTGTCAGATAAATACCGTGACGATAGATATCTGCAGCAAGCTCGGGCGGCGTTCTCTCCAGAATTACTTTTACATTATCAATAATCGTGTTAAAATGCTCTGCAAGACAATCACTAACGAGCTGTGTAGGAATCGTTCTCTCCACCGGCAAACCGGTTACAATATCTCTTCCGTATACAACAGCGCCCTGTTTCTGTTCTTCCAGCTGCTTTAAGTTGATTTTGACAGTTTCTGCGGTTTTACCGCCGATAATCAGATTGTATTCCTTTCTGATAGCGGAACGGATACTTTCATCAAACTTAAGCCCTCCAACCTTAATCAGACGGCTCAGTACAATACCACCCAGAGATAAAATAGAAATTTCGGTAGTTTCGTAGCCTACGTTGACTACGATTACACCCTGGGAGTTCTTTACATCAATATCCATACCAAGGCCATCTGCCACAGCCTTCTCTACTACCATGATTTTCTTAGCCTTTATATTTGCATCCTTAATCAGATCATAAAAAGCACGTTTTTCCACTTCCGTTACATCTGTAGGAACTGCAATCACAAAATCTGCGGGCTTATTGGTCCCTTTTTGTAAATCAGAAATAAAGTACTTTACCAGCGTCTCCATATTTTTGATATCTGCAATTACACCATTAGAAAGCGGAAAGGAAATATGAATATTTCCGGGTGCTTTCTCATACATTTCAAATGCAGAATTACCATAAGCAAACAAAGTGTTTTTGTTTTCTATGGCTATCATATTCTTCTCAATCAGAATGCTGTCATCATTCCTGTTGTATATTTTAATATTGTTTGTGCCTAAATCGATACCAAATGTATTAGTAATCATGATTGACAACTCCTTTCTTCGGTTACATCTATAAATATTCTAACTCCAAAAAACTGGAGTATCGGTTATCGCCGATTATAATATGATCCAGCAACGGTATATCCATCAGCTTACCAAGGGCCTGTACATTACGGGTTGCCTCTTTATCAGAGACACTGGGTGTCGGATCCCCGCTGGGGTGATTGTGTAACAGCACAATGTGTACGGCCTGTCTCTGCAGCGCTTCCATGAATATTTCCCTGGGAGAAATCAGGGACATCTTCACACTGCCGTCCGAAAGCTTCCTTTCGCCGATTAACTGGCCTTTGGAATCAAGACTTAACACATACACACATTCCGTCCTCAAATGCCGCAGTTTTTCCATATAATACTCAGCAACACTTCCGGGACTGCGAAATTCCAGCCCTTTACTGGCTGTGGCCTCATGCATGCGTTTGGCAAGTTCTGCCAGTGCCTTTAACTTCACTGCTTTCACCTGGCCTATCCCCTTGATACGCATCAGCTCCTCAAGCAGAATCTCAAAAAGCCCCAGCAGTCCTTCTCTGGGATACCGTCCCTTTCGAAGTACCTCCCCGGCTAACTCCAAAGCGCTTTTATCCTTTGTTCCGGTACGAAGAATAACCGCCAAAAGCTCTGCCTCTGTCAGACTTTCCGGTCCGAAACGCAGGAACCTTTCATAGGGCATCTCCGCACACTTTGCTTCTTCATTTCTCTTTACTTCCATCCGTCACCTCAGTCTCTTAAAGGCCTTCTCCGACGAATATAAGTATATCCCGTTATACCAAACTTATTTGATAAAGCGGTATACCGCAAGGGAAATAATCACACCGATAACACTACAAATAGAAATCTGTATCTTTAATCCAAAAGTAATAATGATAAAGCCCAGATTTAACTCTATGGGATTATTCAAACCAAAGGTCTGTCCGTAATTCAGAAAACTGCCGTCAAAAAAGGTTCCGATAAAACCGCCCAGTACAAAACCTATTAAAATCAGCACCAATAATAACCAGTTTATTTTTTTCATTAGGATCCCACTCTTTCTTACAATGACCGCTCCGTGTATTACAAAAGCAGCCTTGTACATCATTTAATACTACCACAAAATCAGTCTTCTGTATATAAAATTCAATGATTAATTTTCCAGAATTTTCTACAAAAAGCACTACAATTTAAGTGCACTTACATTTACAATTCCTTTATCAATCAGGGATTGCAGGGATTTCAAAATACCAAACTTTGCGTGCTGCCAGGTTAAGCCTCCCTGAAAATAAACAGCATAGGGTTCCTTGATGGGACCATCTGCAGAAAGCTCAATAGATGAACCTGAAACAAATGCACCTGCCGCCATAATAACCGGCGCATCATATCCGGGCATTGCCCAGGGTTCAGGTGTTACATGACTGTCCACCGGCGCTGCCGCCTGTATTCCCTGACAAAATGCAATCACGCCCTCCGGTGTACCGAATGTCACTGCCTGTATGATATCATGTCTGGATTCGCTGCCGTTTGGAACCACTGCAAAGCCCAGACGCTCATAAATATTTGCAGCAAAGATTGCCCCCTTCAGGGCACCTGCGGTCACTGTGGGCGCCAGGAAAAATCCCTGATAAAAAGCACTGAGAATCCCTAATGACGCTCCTACTTCCTTACCCAGTCCGGGGGAAGTAAGTCTGTACGCCGCATTTTCCACGCAGGATTTCTTACCGGCAATATAACCGCCTATAGGTGCCAGCCCGCCGCCGGGATTCTTAATCAGGGAACCCACTACCATATCTGCCCCCACATCGGTAGGCTCAATGGTCTCCACAAATTCTCCGTAGCAGTTATCCACCATACAGATTACATCAGGCTTAATCTTTTTAATAAAAGCAATCAATTCCCCTATTCTTGCAACCGACAGGGTTGGACGGGTCTGATATCCTTTGGAACGCTGGATTGTCACCAGTTTCGTCTTCTCATTGATACTCTTTGCAATATTGTCATAATCAAAGGAACCATCCGGCAGTAAATCCACCTGCTTATAGGTAACACCGTACTCGGATAAGGAGCCGCAGGTAGGTCTGATTCCGATAACCTCCTCTAAGGTATCATAGGGCTTACCTACAGGGGAAAGAAGCTCATCACCGGGACGCAGATTACTCATAAGTGCCAGTGCCAGTGCATGTGTACCGCAGGTAATCTGGGGACGTACCAGTGCATCCTCTGCATGAAATACCTTTGCATATACTTCTTCCAAAGTATCCCTTCCGATATCGTTATATCCATAGCCGGTGGTGCCCAGAAGACATGCCTCACTGACACCGGACTCCTGCATGGCACGAAGTACCTTCAGCTGATTATACTCCGCATTTTCATCGATTTGTCTGAAACGCGCCTCCAAATCCTTCAGTATTTCTTCACCAAAAGCAAAAACCTCCTGACTGATTCCCATATTCTGATACATGTTTTGTATTGTTTCCATCTTTTATTGTACCTTTCTTTTCCGGAACCGATGATTGATTCCGGCATTTCCTTTATAACTCTTTTTTATATGATAGCTTTCTTTTCCAAATGCCCCAACATAAAAGCAAGCATCTTTTCATCATCATATTCCAGTTCATTCTTGTTGACCCAGATTACCTCCGGCTCCCGTTTGAACCATGTGAGCTGCCTTTTGGCAAAATGTCTGGTATCACGCTTAATTAAATATATGGCATCCTCCAGACTGCACACACCATCCAGATAATCCAGAATTTCCTTGTATCCAAGGCCCTGCATGGATACCATACCTCTCTTACAGCCCATTTCCTTCAGTCGCCGCACTTCTTCTACCAGCCCATTTTCAAGCATCAAATCCACACGCAAATCGATATTTGCATATAAACGTTCACGCAGGTCATTTAACACAAAATAGCATGCATTATAAGCATTTTCCTTTTGTCTCTCCTGTTCATTGTGATCCGAAATCCGGGTACCGGTAAGCTTATAAAACTCCAGGGCGCGAATCACTCTTTTCACGTTATTTTCATGTATTTCCGCCGCAGAAACAGGGTCTGCCTCCTGCAGCATCTTATGCAGCACAGCTGCACCTTCTTTTGCCGCAAGGGCTTCTAACTGCTCTCTGTATGCCTTATCTTCCTCATTTTCGGTAAAATCAATATCCCGCAGCAATGCCTGAATATAAAATCCTGTGCCGCCTGCTACAATGGGAATATGTCCCCTTTCATAAATTCCCTGCAAACACTCCTTGCAACGCTGCTGAAATACCACCACATTAAACTCCTCATGGGGTTCCAGAATATCAATCATGTGATGAGGCACACCCTGCATTTCCGACTGGGTAATCTTCGCCGAACCGATATCCATGTGTTTATATACCTGCATGGAATCCGCAGAAATGATTTCACCATTTATTTTTTTTGCCAGTTCGATGGACAGCTTGGTTTTACCAACTGCTGTAGGACCGGCCAATATCACCATAGGCTGTTTACTCATACGACTCCTTACACAATGCGCTTAAATTTCTTCTCCATCTCCGTCTTGTTGATTTTGATGATGGTAGGTCTGCCATGGGGACAATTATAGGGATTTTCCAATGTCAGCAGTTCATCTATCAATTGCTCTGCTTCCTGCAGACTCATGGCATGATTACCCTTTACTGCAGCTTTACAGGACATGGAGGCAATCTTTTCTTCTACCACACGAATCCCCCGTGTATTGTCATTGCAAAGCTCATCCAGGACTTCTAAAAACATCTCCCGCTCACTGCATCCGTACAAATCCACCGGCACACTGCGCAGGGCATATTCGTTGCCTCCGAAATCCTCAATCTCAAATCCCAGTTCCCGGAAGGTATCCTCATAATTTTTCAGCACTGTTTCTTCCCGTCCGGACAATGTAATGATAATAGGCGGCAGCAGTCGCTGAGAAAGCACTGCCTTGTCCCGATACTGTTTCATCAGCCTTTCGTATTTCACTTTCTCATGAGCTGCATGCTGGTCAATAATCATCAATTCCTCTTCATATTGCAGCATCCAATAGGTATCAAAAACCTGACCGATTATACGGTATCGGCTACGATTTTCACGAGTTAAAATCTTTTCTTCAAACAGATTTAACTGCTCTGCCTTCTCTATGTGCAGCGCCTCATCCTGCAACAATTCTGCAGAGTTCGCCACCGGCGCTTCCACATTCTCCGTTGTATCACCCATGGACTCTGACTCCTTGGATACTGCAGGTTCCTCTACAAAGAACACATCTTCCTCGTCAGATGTCAACTCACTATCTACGTCATTACGATTATAATTGCCCGTAATTGAACTTTTTCCATCATTTTTCTCAGTATCTATGCCTCTTTTTTCTTTATAACCCTCAAGCCAGGCCGGTTTTTGCACAAAATCCTGCACTTTTACGGCTTTTTCACTCGTGCCACCTGTCTGCTTCACGGATATATCAGGAGCCATCACTGCCTGATAAGTAGCCTCCTCCATCACCTTGTAGGCACTGTCTCTTCTGGTCTCAAATATTTCGGGTGAACGTTTGGAGTCCACCTTCTCTTCTCTATTCTTTTCAGATGCGCCTACGGTAGCCCGAGGTATCATTTCACGTATTTTTAGTGCATCCCGCACCGCAACTGTTAAAATATTACAAAATTCCAGTGCATCACTGAAACGAACTTCCATCTTCGTAGGATGCACATTTACATCCACCCACTCCGGTGGCATATTAATATGCAGCACGCAAAAAGGAAACTTGTGCTGCATCAGATATTCCTTATATCCTTCTTCGATGGCTCTGGCAATCACATTACTTTTAATGAAGCGACCGTTCATATAATAAATCTCGAAATTACGGTTGGATCTGACAATCACCGTTTTACCCAGATATCCCTCTATCCGTATACCGCCCTCTTCATACTGTAAAGGCACAAGGGAGGTTGCAATCTCACGACCGTAAATACGATAAATAACTTCCTTCAAATCACCGTTTCCGGAGGTATGAAAGCGCTCCTGATTGCCTAAGATAAACCGAAAGGAAATATCGGGTCTTGACATGGCCAGGTGTTCCATAAGCTCCGTAATATATCCGCCCTCTGTAGCCGGTGTCTTCAAAAATTTCCTACGTACCGGTGTATTGAAAAATAAATTACGTACAATAAAGGTGGTCCCATCCGGAGCTCCCACCTGGGCAAAATCAGTTTCCTGACTTCCTTCCAAGACCATACGGATACCTGTCAGATTCGCTTTTGTCTTGGTGACGATCTCCACCTTCGCCACTGCAGAAATACTGGAAAGCGCTTCTCCACGAAATCCCAGACTGGATATGCGGTTCAAATCATCTGCTCCCACAATCTTACTGGTGGCATGACGCAAAAAAGCAGTTCTAACCTGCTGCGGCTCCATACCCGAACCATTATCCGTCACGCGCAGGAATGTAATACCTCCGTCCTTTGCTTCCACGGTTATGGCATCTGCTCCCGCATCAATGGCATTTTCTACCAGTTCTTTTACCACACTGGCAGGTCTCTCTACAACCTCGCCGGCCGCAATTTTATCAATTGTTTCCGAATCCAATACTTGAATCAGTGCCATACCTATTCCTTTCCACTACTTGTTCTGCATTTATTTCAAATATAACTTTATTTCCTGTACCGTTTCAGCACACTATTACCAACGATTTTTCAATTTGTTCTGCAACCGATATAATGTATTTAAAGCATCTAGCGGTGTCAATGTGGTCACTTCAATATCCATCAGTTCCTGCAATACATCCTCATCCTTCACGGTATCAAACAGGGAAATCTGAGCCATGTCCAGTTCATCATATTTCACTGCTTTATGGGCTTTATCCCCCTTCTGATCAACAGCAATGGACTGCACCTTTTCCATGATATCATTATCACTGAGCTGGGTTACAATTTCCTTGGCACGGTCAATCACCATATCCGGCACACCGGCCAGCTTAGCCACCTGGATACCATAGCTCTTGTCAGCACCGCCCTTGATAATTTTTCGCAGGAACACAATATCGTCCCCACATTCTTTTACAGCAATACAGTAATTATTTACATTACTCATTTTGCCCTCAAGCTCGGTCAGCTCATGATAATGAGTAGCAAATAAAGTTTTTGCTCCCAGAAGCTTGCGGTTACTGATATGTTCTATCACCGCCCATGCGATACTGAGACCGTCAAAGGTAGAAGTACCACGGCCAATTTCATCCAGTATCAGCAGACTGTTTGACGTGGCATTCCGTAATATATTTGCCACCTCATTCATTTCTACCATAAAGGTGGATTGTCCGCTTGCCAAATCATCGGAAGCCCCCACTCTGGTAAAGATACGATCCACAATGCCGATATTGGCACTTTTGGCAGGGACATAAGAACCTATCTGAGCCATCAGTACGATAAGTGCTGTCTGTCTCATGTAAGTGGATTTACCTGCCATATTCGGTCCGGTAATGACACTGATACAATGACTGCCGTTATCCAGATAGGTATCATTGGATATAAACATATCGTTATCAATCATCTGTTCCACTACAGGATGTCTGCCCTCTTTGATATCAATCAGACCCTTTTCGTTTAACTTTGGACGTACGAAACGGTTCCGCTCCGCAACCAGTGCAAGGGATGCAAACACATCCAGTCTGGCTACTGCTTTGGCAGTCTGCTGAATTCGCTGCAGCTGAGCTGCAATACTGTCACGAATCTGACAAAACAAATCATACTCCAGAGTCTGCAGTTTATCCTCTGCATTTAAAATGGTATCCTCCAGTTCCTTCAGTCTGGGCGTCGTATAACGCTCTGCATTGGCAAGGGTCTGCTTACGGATATAATCCTCCGGCACCATATTTTTAAAGGAATTGGTTACTTCAAAATAATAACCGAACACCTTGTTGTATTTAATTTTTAAATTCTTGATACCGGTTCTTTCCCGGTCCTGCTCTTCCAATTCAGCCAGCCACTGTTTACCGTCACGCTTGGCATTTCGCAGCATATCAATGGTCTCATCGAAACCATCCTTTATCATCCCGCCTTCACGTATGGATATAGGCGGTTCTTCCGTAATGGCTTCCTGTATCAGGCCACAAATATCCTGCAGCCCGTCGATTTCCTCCTGTATCTCCATCAGTGCTTCACAGCTGAAGCCCTCCAGCACAGTCTTAATATGGGGAAGCATCTCAAGGGAACTTTGAAATGCTATCAAATCCCTGGGATTTGCAGTTTTATAAGTGACCTTACTGAGCAAACGTTCTAAATCATATATAGGGTTCAGATATTCTCTGATTTCATCTCTGGAAATACTGTCTCTGCACAACTGTCCCACGGCGTCCAGTCGCTTTTCCATCTCTGCTTTATCAATCAACGGCTGCTCAATATAACTGCGCAGCATACGTCCGCCCATGGCTGTTTTGGTCTTATCCAGCACCCACAGAAGAGACCCTCTCTTTTGCTTTTCTCTGAGAGTCTCGGTCAGTTCCAGATTGCGCCTGGTGGAACTGTCAAGCAGCATATATTTATTGGTCAGGTAAGGATAAATATGGGTAAAATGAGTAAGTTCTGTCTTCTGTGTCTCATAAAGATATTGCAAAAGAGCTCCCGCTGCAATCATTCCCACAGGAAAATCCTCAATCCCAAGGCCAATTAAGGTATTTACTTTAAAGTGCTTCATAAGTACCTTTTTACAGCCCTCATCATCAAACACATGGGCCTCAAGCGCATTCAGGGATATATGTAATCTGCCTCGCAAATCAGCCACATCAATGCCGCTTACCAAAAGGGAATCGTTGCAAATAATTTCCGAAGGTTCATATTTCATGATTTCATCACTTAGCTTCTTTAAATCCTCCACCTCGGTCAGATAATAATCTCCGGTGGTTACATCCGCCACGGATATACCGATTTTAGAAGGTGTATACGCAATACACATAATGTAATTATTACGGGAGGCATCCAAGGACTGCATATTCAGATTGGTTCCGGGCGTCACGATACGCACCACTTCTCGTCTCACAAGCCCTTTTGCCAGCTTAGGATCCTCTACCTGCTCGCAGATAGCCACCTTATACCCCTTGTTGACTAATTTAGTCAAATAACCTTCCACCGCATGAAAAGGAACACCGCACATAGGTGCACGTTCTTCCAGTCCACAACTTTTACCGGTCAGTGTGATTTCCAGTTCTCTGGATGCCGTCTCCGCATCTTCAAAAAACATTTCATAAAAATCACCCAGTCTATAAAACAGAATACAGTCACTGTACTGCTTTTTTGTTTCCACATACTGTTGCATCATGGGAGTTAATTCTGCCACGGTAGTTCCCTCGTTTTCTAAAAGTTTAGCGGATGCACAACTCATTGCGCACCCGCTAGTATTCTACCACAAAATATTGTTATTGTAAATCTTCTGCACGTTTTAAAGCATCATCAATATGTGCACAGAAATTCTCTGCTCCCACTTTTTCCACGAAGCCATCCTTCTCCATAACACTCATGGGCTGTTCATTCACATGGGAGAAAATCATCCGGATATTTCTTCTGGTACATTCTTTATGTAACTGTTCCAGATTATGCATTGCCGTGGCATCCAGGGCACTCACACTTCTCATACGCATAATCAGACAATTGGTATTCCCCTTAAAGGTAACCTGCAATATCTTATCTGCAGCACCAAAGAACAAAGGACCGCTGAACTCATAAACCAGCGTATTTTCGGGAACCTTTCGTAAAGATATACTGTCCGCATCCGTTTCATCATCCACATATTTCCAGCCTTCTACTTCGGTCACTTCACTCATACGCTTCATAAACAGAATGGCTGCCATTACAATACCCACACCGATTGCTACTACCAGGTCAAATACCACAGTCAGCACAAAAGTAGTCACCAATACCAAGATGTCACTCTTGGGAGAGGTCTTGCAAAGTCTGACAAACTGTCTCCACTCAGACATATTATATGCCACCATAAAGAGGATTGCTGCAATGGTAGGCATAGGAATCAATGTTGCATAAGGCATCAGAATCACTAATATCAACAGTAAAACTACTGCATGAACCATACCTGCGATGGGTGTACGTCCGCCGTTCTTTACATTTGCTGCAGTACGCGCGATAGCACCTGTGGCAGGGATACCGCCAAACAATGCGGATGCCATATTACCTGCTCCCTGTGCAATCAATTCCATATTGGAACGATGTCTGCTGTTTACCATACTATCCGCAACTACACAGGACAAAAGGGACTCAATTGCAGCCAGAACCGCAATGGTAATTGCATCAGGAAATACCTTCTGCATCAATTCTAAATTAAAGTTAGGCATCTGGAAGGAAGGCAGATCATTGGAAATCGCATACAAATCTCCGATGGTATTTACCTCCATACCCAGTCCTTTCACCATACCGATGCCTGCAAATACTGCAATCAGTGAAGGTGGAATCTTTTTACAGAAACCGGGGAATTTGGGCCATATAATCAAAATAGCCAGACATACCACGCCAACAGTTACCGCCTGTACATTCATGGTAGCAATATTCGCTACAACTGCTTCTAATTTTTCTATGGTCTCTATCAAGGGTTCCTCAGTAACAATAGTTAATCCTAAGAAATCCTTAATCTGGCCCACTAAAATCGTCACAGCAATACCGGAAGTAAAACCTGTAGTAATGGTATAGGGTATAAATTTAATCAAAGAACCCAAACGTAAGAATCCCATTATAATCAGGATGATACCGGCCATCAGTGTGGCAATCATCAGTCCTTCTATGCCACTCTCTGCCACAATACCTGCCACAATGGTAGCAAATGCCGCGGTAGGTCCTGCTATCTGTACGCGGCTGCCGCCCAAAAAGGAAATCACAAAGCCTGCTACAATAGCCGTATAAATACCTTTTTCAGGTGTCACGCCGGATGCCAGTGCAAGAGCAATGGACAAGGGTAACGCAATAATCGCTACGATGATACCCGCAACAACATCCTTGATGAATTGCTCCTTTGAATAATTCTTCATTACTGAAAACAACTTCGGTTTTAATTTTTCCATAATTTTCTCCCAGTTCCGGTGTAAGCAGAAAGTAACATTTTACATTTTGGGCACGCTTCCGCTACCTAAAAAAGCGTCACGTCACTAAGCTCGTACAATACCTCGCTAAGTGACGACGTTTTTTAAGTACCCAAAATCGTAAAATGGTTACTTTCTGCTTACACCTGCTTTCATGCATAGTACAAAATAAGCAAAAATATAATATTCTTACATTTTTCACTTCAGACTCAAGTCAATTATTTTCTCAAATCAGGCAATTGCTCAAATTACACATTGCTCCGACTTTCTTATCTTAGTCCCTTTATCAACGGTTTGCAAGTGTCATATTGTCGAAAAAACCCGCAATTTTGCGGGTTCTTTTATAGAAAACGATATTTACTTTTCCGAAATGATGTGACCGGTGTAATAAAAGCCGTGTGCCTCCTCCAGTTTTACGGTTACCAGTCGGCCTATCATATCCGGCGTGCCCGGGAAGTGAACGATGGTATTGTTGGACAAACGACCGTTCATAAGGGATGCATCTCGCTCATTTACCTCTTCTACCAGCACTTCCATAACACTGCCTGTATGCTTCGCCACTTGAGCCTTAGCAGATTCCTGTACTGTTTCCAGCACTTTATCAAACAAGGGCTTCACAGTCTCCTCTGACACCTGATTCTCCATAGCGGCAGCAGGGGTACCTGTACGCTTGGAATAGATAAACGTAAAGGCATTGTCATATTGCACCTGCTTAATCACATCTATGGTTTCCTCCACATCCTCTGCAGTTTCGCCGGGGAATCCTACGATGATATCTGTGGTCAGTGCAATATCGGGGATTGCCTTCCGAATCTTTGTTGCCAGTTCCAGATACTGCTCCTTTGTATAGCGGCGATTCATGGCTGTCAGAATACGCGTGGAACCGGACTGTAGGGGCAGATGCAGATGCTTGCAAATCTTTTGGGAAGTACGCATTACTTCAATCAATTCATCGGACAAATCCTTAGGATGGGAAGTCATGAAACGGATGCGCTTCAGTCCTTCTATTTGCTCGATTTCACGCAGGAGCTGTGCAAAACTCATGGGCTCCTCCAGATTTTTGCCATAAGAATTCACATTCTGTCCAAGTAGCATGATTTCCACTACTCCGTCCGCAACCAGGCGCTCAATTTCACGAATGATTTCCTTAGGCTCTCTGCTACGCTCTCTGCCACGTACATAAGGCACAATGCAATAGCTGCAGAAATTATTACAACCAAACATAATATTGATACCGGACTTAAAATGATATTTCCGCTCCACCGGCAAATCTTCCACAATCTGATCCGTATCTTCCCAGATATCGATTATCATGCGGTCATTTTCAAAGGCAGCATTCAAAAGCTCTGCAAATTTAAAAATGTTATGGGTACCAAAAATCAGATCCACATAGCGATAACTCTGCTTTATCTTTTCAATGGCAGTAGGCTCCTGCATCATACAACCGCAAAGGGCTATCATCATATGCGGATGCTTCTTTTTATAGTTGCTGAGCGAACCCAGTCTGCCGTACAAACGCTGATTGGCATTATCTCTAACCGTACAGGTATTGAAAATCACAAAATCAGCCTGTTCATCCTCTATCATCTCATAGCCTACAAGCGTCAGGATACCAATTAACTTTTCAGAATCCCTGGCATTCATCTGACAACCAAATGTGGTTACACAGCAGGTAGGCTTTCTGCCAAGCTTCTCTGTCAGTTGATCCACATGCAGCTTAGCCTTCGCCATGAAATAATATTGCTTTTCCACCTCATTTACAGGCACACCTGCATTTATATCTACACTGTTAATATCAATCACGTTTCCCATTTGTCCTCTCATTTCACACTCTCTTTGCAGCAAATACACTTCGACTATTTTATGAAACAATGGTATCATACCACGACCAAAGCGCTTTCTCAACTGTATTTTACAGGAAATACTACCTTTTCCCTTTATCCGTTTTATACTCACAGATATCTCTGCAAATTTCCTGATGAAGCAGCACCACACATATTAAATTCGGAATTGCCATCAGCGCATTTAATATATCCGCCACAGTCCATACCAAGTCCAGTGAAATGACTGCGCCAAACACTGTGGCAACGGCATAGAGCATCCTGTATATCATATTATACCTATCACTACCCACCAAAAATACAAATGCCTGCTCTCCCTGATAGGCCCAACCGATAATGGTAGCGAAAGCAAACAGGGAAATACACAGGCTTATAAACATTGCACCATACTTACCAAGGGCTGTTTCAAAAGCATTTATGGTCAATGTTGCCGCCATATCACTGGTATTTTGGAAATAGCCCCCATCCAGCACGCCCGAGCAAATCAGCGCAAGTCCTGTAATGGTACAAATCAGTATGGTATCAAAAAAAACACTGGTCATGCTCACATACCCCTGTCTCACATAATCCTTCGTCCCTACGCTGGCCGCACTGATACCGGATGCCCCAAGCCCTGCCTCATTGGAAAACACACCGCGGCTTACCCCCCAGCGAATACTCCTTCCCAGCATTACAAATACTGCCCCGGCACTACCACCTGCAAAAGCACGGGGGTTCAGTGCCATAAGCACTATCTGCTCCAAACCTGACGGCAGTCTGTCAATATGTGTCACTATGACAAAAATGGCACCTACCAGATAAAAAAGGCCCATAAAAGGCACCAACAAACAGGCAATCCTTGCAATTGCCTGCACACCGCCTATCAATATCAGTATACATAGCATGCCAACAATAAGCCCCGTCACTATCAAAGGCACATTCAGGCTGAACTGCAACGAGCCGGCTATGGAATTTACCTGCGTCAAATTACCTACACCAAAGGAAGACAGTACGCAAAAAAAGGCAAAGGTCAGTCCCAAAACTCTGCCCAGCCATTGCACCGGAATTGCCTTGAACGCCACATACATAGGGCCTCCCACAAAGCCTATCCCGTCCTTTTCTTCATGATATTTTACGGACAGACTACTCTCTACCAGCTTGGTAGCCATGCCTATAAAGGCTGATACATTCATCCAAAAAAGGGCCCCCGGACCTCCCATCATCAAAGCAGAAGTTACGCCTATGATATTGCCGGTCCCTATGGTACAGGCAAGCTCCATCGCAAGAGCAGAAAATGCAGAAGTACCTCCCTTTTCCTCATCCTCATTATGCAAGATGCTCCTCATCCCAAACATCAGCTTTCGAAGAGGCAGAAGGCGCAGTTTTATCATTAAATAGAGTCCCACACCTGTTATCATCGTGATCATAACAGGCCCCCACAACAAATCACTAAGCCGGTCCAAAGCCGCTTTTATACTCTCCAATAACAATATGTATCTCCTGTTGCGGTATATCATTATATCCTATGCAACAGGAGGCATGGATTTTACCACAACGCACATGGCAAAACCGCAATAATTTATTTCATACAATTCATGTTGGTATCAAATCCGGGATTGAATGCATAGAAATTTCTTGCATCCAGCTTATCCTGGGTAATACGAAGTGCTTCTCCAAATCTCTGAAAATGCACAATTTCACGCTGCCTGAGGAACTTAATAGGTTCATAAACATCCGGGTAATCTTTTACCAGGCGAAGTATATTGTCATAGGTACTTCTTGCCTTCTGTTCTGCCGCCATATCCTCCGTCAAATCAGTGATAATATCACCTTTCACCTGAAACTGATTTGCATTAAAAGGTACTCCTCCGGCTGCTTGTGGCCATACACCAACGGTATGGTCAACATAATATTTATCAAAACCACTCTTTTGAATCTCTTCCATGGACAAATTCTTGGTTAACTGATGAATAATAGAACCCACCATCTCCAGATGGCTAAGCTCTTCTGTGCCGATGTCTGTCAGAAGTCCTGCCACTTCCTTATACGGCATACTGTATCTCTGGGACAGATAACGCATACTTGCTGCTAACTCACCGTCCGGACCGCCGAACTGAGATATAATCACCTGCGCCAGCTTCGCATTGGTCTCCTTTATTTTTACCGGAAACTGCAATCTTTTTTCATATACAAACATGCAAACAACCTCCCTTCCCTACGCCTAACATACTTCCCAGGGAAGCGGTGCCTTCCCCCAGGCAAACACATCACTGCTTTCCATACTGTCAAGGGTCAGAGGATAAAATTCCCTTGCAAAATCCTGCAGCATTTGTTGTCTGATACGATTGTAATGATTTAAATACTGAATCGCCGTCTCGTCATCCTTATGTGTATCAAGGTATAGCACCAGTTCTGTCACCACAAAACTTACAATCCCAATGTCACAAAGCATCTGCTCCTGATTCCTCATTTCATACATCTCCTTCCTTCAAACGGCTTATCCAGTTCGGGAAAAATTGTACCGGTTTTAAATGCCTCTTCCAGATTCTCGAAGATCCGGTCAAAATACTGCCAGGGTACATAGGCAGAACCTACAGGGAAATTATTTCTTTGTTCTTCAAATCTAGATTCCATCATATAATAGTCCTTACTATCATTTTGTAATATTATATGTATCAACCGTAAATTGGTTCATAACCCAGAAAAAGCACACCCCAAAAAGACAATGTCATTTAGTTAATCCCGCCGGCCATATCCATACCTTAGTGCGCCATAGCAGCCGGGAAAGTGTTGTGACAAATGTGAGCGTTTCTCAAAGTCATCCTTTGCAATCGGTTTTTATATCTTTTCACGTAAGAACATCTGCTGGCCTGTATCTGTGATGTAAAGCACGGCGGACTATTGTGGGAAACAAATGTGGATTTTCTAAAATGTGCGGCTTTGGAATTTGTGATTCGTCCCTATTTTTATGAGCCGGGACAAAAATAAGCGTCAAGTTCGCGGATTGACCGGAAAGCTGAGCTAAGAAAAGCTCTTCTTTCCGGCCACCGCGGACATGACGCATTTTTTGTTCAAGGCCATAAAAACAGAGACCTGACTCCAAAGCGTCGCACATAAGAAAATCACACATTTGCTTCTAAACAATAGCCCACCATACTTTCCGTCACTGACACAGGCCGCAGATGTACTTACTGGAAAAGACGCGAATTATAAAGAATTGAAAAGGTGACTTTGTCGGAAACACCACATTTGGCACACCATCACTTTCCCGGCTGCTATAGTGCCTTAAAGCACGGACACAGGCCGGCGGGATTAACTAAATATCATTGCCCCAAAGGTGTACCTCCTACTAATATTTCTCTTATTTTTGGCATATAAGCAACGCATGATTACTCAAAGCCACCGCATACTCACTTTCTGCAACCATATCTGCAAACTGAAACCATATACGACACTGTTCATCCGTAAATTCCTCTATCTGTTCTTCCAGCACCAGAAAATCTACTCCTGTCATTCTAATCTTTTTTAAACCTGCCTCTTCCGTATCTGCAAGCATTTCTTCCGGCATGGTAAAGAAAAAAATATCTTTATTCTTATCATCTGTTCCACGCTTCATCACAGCTTCTCCAACCTCCGGTGTCAGCACTTCATCCCAGCCTGCGCCTGCACCAAACTTCGCAATCCCACCTATCTTATTGATAAAAGCAAAAACCAGAATCCCTCCCGGTCGGCAAATACGTTTACATTCCCTGATACATTTCTTTCTATCCTCATGATTCAAATGATACATTGGCCCCAAACAAAGTATAACATCATAACTTTCGTCTGCTATTTCCGACAGGTTTGTAGCATCTCCCACCTCTGCCTGGGCGTTTAGCAATCCTCTTTCAGCAATTCCTCTTGCCGTAATCTCAACATTGGTCGGTGACAGGTCCACTCCCAAATACTCTTTACATTTAGGTGCATAATGCATCAGATAATATCCACCGCCGCAGCCAAGTTCAACCACTCTTTTTTCACTATCAATATAGGATTCCAGAACTTTTATGGTATATAAAAATTCCATCCCGTATTTTCCCTGCTTTTCTGCTCTGTTTACTTCCTCTCCGCAAGCATATTTTTCAATTACCTTCTCCTTGTAACTCTTTTCCATACTGCTTCTCCCAATGCAAACCAAAGTATTTTCTGACATTAGTATACAACCTATAACATAATTGTAACAACCAACGCTTTATTTAGTCTAACTAAACGGATCATTGATGAAAACATGATTATCGGCTCTGTTATATTTTTATTTACTCTTATGTCCGCCAAAAGGTAACCATCTTAGTTGTTCCAGGCCGTCATATACCTTAATTAACCCCTTCGTATATGCTGCCATTGGCTGTAATTCACCGGAAATCATCTGTGTAATCACCTCTGCGGTAGCTACAATCAGAACGTCCTTATCATAATACTCATAGGGTTCTACATTTATTTTACCATGGTCAATCTCCAGATAAAATGCTCCTTCCGCTTCTCCTTCCACATTGAATTGGAATGCAACATGACCTACACCTTTACTTACTATGGCATTTTTAGTCGCATTTCTTACCATTTCCACTAATTCTTCGTACTTCATAAACATCCCCACTTTCTTTAGGCATTTCTTTTCATATGTCATTCTCAGACAACTTTGCCCTTGTTTTAAAATAAACTGTTTGTATATTTATATTATACAATATATTCCTGTTTTTTCCAACTTTTTATCATCATAACAAAATACGTTTCTGTACACTCTGGTTTTTCTAAGCCCGCAAAAAAGAACGCTTCAGCAGCGTTCCTGTATAAACTTCACCACTGCATTTCTGCAATTCCCTATTACATAAAAATGGAGCACAATTTTCTTGTGCTCCATAATTTACTCAAGATTACAATAACAGTCTGCCGTATTTATCTCTCTTCACCCATAAAGAACAACGCCACCGTACCGGGGCCGGAATGGGTACCGATAGTAGGTCCTACATTGTTAATCAGGCAGTTTTCGATACCAAATCTTTCTTTCACCATATCACGTACTGTTTCTGCATCCTCCAGACAATCCCCATGACTGATCATAATTATATCATTCTGTTCACGATAACTGCCCATCTTTTCTTCCATATAGTTGACCAATGCAGTCAAAGACTTCTTTCTACCTCTTACCTTGTCCAGCAAAATCAAATGTCCTTCATTATCTACATGCAGCTTGGGCTTTATGGAGATTAAGGTACCCAATATTGCAGACGCCTTACTCACACGGCCACCACGATGTAAATGGAATAAATCATCCACGGTAAAAGCGTGTACCAAATGTAACTTATTATTCTCCACCCATTTTGCAACTTCTTCCATGGACTTACCTGCTTTGCGCAGTTCTACTGCTTTATACACAATCAGACCTTCCCCCAAGGATGCTGCCAATGTATCAATCACAATAATCTTCTTCTCAGGATGCTCCTCCATAATCTCCGTAGCAGCTACCTGTACACTGTTATAAGTACCACTCAGACCACTGGAAAATGCCAGATACAAAATTTCGTCACATTCCTTAAGCACTTCTTCAAAAAAAATCTTTGCATTTTCCGGATTCACCTGGGAAGTGGTAGGCATCTTACCTTCACGCATCATGGCATAGAATTCTTTATAATCCAATTCCTTATCCTGTCCATAGGTCTCGCCATCTAAAATATAGTTTAAATGCATACAACCTATTTCATTCTCCTGCAAATAAGATACGGGTAAATCCGCTGTACTGTCTGTGATAATCTTAAACATATCAAAATCACCTTTCTTTGCACCGAAGTATATCCAAAACTCAGTCCACACGAAATATATCTTCTCAACATAGTATAGTATACCACTAAGCAAAAACAAATGCAACACATATTGTTTTATGCGTTGCATTACATAGTTTTTAAAACCACTTATTTGGTTGTGCTGCCAAATCCACCATTTCTGATACCCTGTGCATCGTCATCTACAGTAATACCATACTCCAAAAAGATGCCCTGAACCACACCTGTTCCTGCAGCCACATCCACTGTTTTGCCTTCTTTGGAATCATTAGTCAGTTTTACAAATATATGACCTTCATTGTCAGAGTAAAAATAGTCGCTGTCAATAACCCCTACCGTATTGTTAATCTGCAGTCTGAATTTGAAACCAAGACCACTTCTGGGATAAATCTTAAGCACCCAGTCCTCCTCCATCTCAGCCCTTACACCGGTGGGAATCTTAATCGTCGCACCTGCAGGCAGTGAAAAAGCAAAAGGTGCAAAAAAATCATAACCTGCACTACCTTTGGTTGCTCGTCTGGGCAGTTCCAGACTCTCATACATATCCTCCAGGTCTGCCTCTGTATACTGAGGAAATTCCTCCTTCATACTGTTTACAAACTGGTCTCTGCTGACCTTGTGAAATTTTGCTATTCTACGCATATCTGAACCATGCCTTTCTCATTTCAGTATCTTAAATCGTTCTTAAGATTACATATAATCCGGACAGTGAAGTACCGGTATCTTCGGATCCACCTGTGTCAATGTCTTTTGCACATCAATCACTCGCTGATTCTTACTGCCCTTCCATAGAAGCTTTACATCACAGCTCTCCTGTTCAAATTCACCATCCACCAATACGTCCACATATTTCATCATGGAATAATGTAATATATTTTCCCAGGAATCTCCGGTATAGAGCCAAATGGTCTTGCCCGGATACTTCTGCTTAATTTCTTCCATAAAACTTCTTACTGCCACTCTGTTAGCAGGATGTAACGGGTCCCCACCTGAAAAGGTAATGCCGGATATATAGCTTTTATCTAACTGCTCAAATATTTCCTGCTTTGCAGCCTCATCAAAGAGCAGACCTCCATCCGGGTCCCAGGTAAGCGGGTTCTGGCACCCCTTACAACAATGATTGCAGCCGGCAACCCAAAGGACTACTCGCAGTCCATCGCCGTTCAGCATATCATCCTTTGTAATATTGTGATATCTCATTTATTGTTTCCTCGATTCTTACATACTACGTCTTTCTGCGATTTCTGCCATTTTTGCGTCATTCAGTCTGGTATCACCATGTACACGTGAATAGGACAGATAACCGTTCATTCTATCGATCTTGGTCAGATTGCGGCTGCCGCACTTCGGACACTCATCCATTTCCAGCTCCTGATGTCCGCAATCATCACAATAAGCCAGCGAAAGGTTTACACCCTCATAAAAGCCCAAATCCATTGCACGACGAATCAGTGTCTTTACTGCGTCTATATTGTAATCAATAGGATATTTTACATACTGAATCTTTCCGCCATTGCTGAGGTCCCAGAAACGGTTTTCCAAATCCTGCTTCTGAATGGGAGTAATATCCTCTGCTACATGACAATGGAAGCTGTTGCTCACATATTCTCTGTCAGAAACGCCCTCTACAATACCATATTTTTTACGGAACTGCTTTACCTGCAAACCGCAGAGATTCTCAGCAGGCGTACCGTAAATAGCATACAAATTACCGTCTGCTTCTTTAAACTCAGCAATTTTCTGATTAATATGCTCCAGCACTTCAACAGCAAACTGACCATCCTCTACCAGAGACTTGCCGTTATAAAGCTCCTGCAACTCATTAAGTGCAGTAATACCAAAGCTTGCGGTTGCAGCCTTGAGCAAAGGCTTGATTTTATCAGTCAATTTCAGATTACCGCCAAGAAAACCACCTTCACAATATGCAAGCGGATTGGTGGACGCTCGCATTTCACCCAAATAAGCATAGGTACGGATATGCAGCTGACGAATCAGCTCCAGATAATAATCCAGCACTTCATAAAAGTCCCTGCTTTCTTTTCTGGATTTTGCCAGAATCATGGGCAAATGCAAGGATACTGCACCTATATTGAATCGTCCTACAAAAACCGGAACATCCTTGTCATCGGCAGGATGCATGCCCCCTCTCTCGTACCAGGGAGAGAGGAACGCACGGCATCCCATAGGAGAGATAATTTTTCCATACTGCTTGTACATGCTTGCCACATACCCCTTACCGGTTAAGCTTAACCAGTCCGGATACATAGTCTTTGCTGAACATTTTACACCGGCCTCAAATACATCCTCCAGAGGCATACCGGGACCATGAAGATTCTCATCATACAAAAATACAATCTTCGGGAAAAGTACAGGTTTCTTGCATTCCTTCTTACCCTGTCCCCGTCTTCTCACATTCAACATGGTAATAGTTGCCAGCTTTGCAAAACGGCCTGTTGCCGTACCTGCTGTCACGGTAATAAAAGGATAATCACCGCGGCTGCTTGCTACAGTGTTAAACTTATATTCCCATCCTTGGAATCCCTGCTCAAATTCTTTTACAACATCCGCATATGCTTCTGCCTCAGCAGTCTCTTTATCAATTCCCAAACGGGTATATTTTTCCAGATTTCTCTGATAGGATTTTTCTGCATAGGGCTCTAAAATTTCATCCACACTGGGAACAGTGAAACCACCATACTGCTGACTGGCAGCACTGAGTACGATATCACCGATTACATCAAATGCCACATCCAGGGTCTTAGGTTCGTTGTACCAGATATTACCCATCTCAAAACCGCCGGATAACACATTCTTGACATCAAAAAGGCAACAATTCATAGTATCTCTTCTGGCAGACATATCATGTACATAAATATATCCGTCACGACAAGCCTGAATCTCCTCGGTAGTCATGAAAAATTTCTGATATAACTCTTTATTCAGCTGATTGAATACCAGACTTCTCTTGGTGGATACCAGTGCTGAGTCTGTATTAGCATTCTCCTTATCTCCCACATACATAATGGACTGGCTCTTTTTGTATACATCATCCAGCATACGCACAAAGTCCTGCTTGTAGTTTCTGTAATCGCGATAACTCTTTGCAACAACAGGCTTTACCTGCTCTAACGCACTTTCTACGATATTATGCATAATCGGAATGGGTACTTCGTTTGCTTCCAGTTCGTTTACCTTTTCTACTACAAACCGGCAAATCTCTTCCTTTTCCTTTTCGCTGAATTTTGTCAGCGCTCTGTATGCACTCTTTCCCACAGCAGAAATAACCTTCTGTACATTGAAGATTTCCTTACTACCGTCCTTTTTTATCACATAAACTTCTCTCTCAGGATTGAACAACTCCTTATAATTCACGTTTTTTCCCTCATGCTGATCAAAATTGCTACTCACGCTTTCATCCTCCCTATGTATTGTAAACATCTATGTTTAAGGTATTTATGTATATTAAATACAGCACTATATTTAGTACAATATATTGTCATTTCCACCGCACGTCACCTATATATTGTGCCACGATTTCAGTATAAAAAATAATAAGCCAAAAGTCAACAAGGATAAGCATACTAACGTAAAATAAACGAAATAGACAAAAAAGGCGCCCTAATTTAGGCACCTTTTCCTAAACACTCTTTATCAATTCGTATATCTGATGTAAATCCTCAATTTCATAATCCGGTCTTATATCAGATATATTTACCGTACCTTCCGGCCTGTACCAACAGGTCGTAATGCCTGCCAGTGCGCCGCCTGCGATATCACTTGTAAGCGAATCCCCCACAATCAATATCCGGCTTTTATCCTGCTCTTCCAGCTGACTGAAGCATCTGTCAAAGAAAATACTGCTTGGCTTGTCCGCTCCAAGCTGCTCTGAAATGAATATACCATCCATCACATCATAAATTCCGGACAATTTCAATTTGCTCTGTTGTATGGATGCCACACCATTGGTAACCACATATTGTTTGACCACAGGTTTTAAACTTTGTAAAATCGTCAGTGCATCATCCTTAAAACAAAATACTTTACCTAAATGCTCCTGATATTCATACCGAAAAGCTTCCACATCCACGCCTTTGATATCATACTCTTCAAAAAACTGTACAAATCTTCCGCGTAACAGCTGCTCACGGGTAACTTCACCCTTTTCAAGTCTCTTCCAGAAACTATTATTGATTGCATCATATCTGGCTTGCATTTCTTCCGTAATAGGAACTCCTATACTCTGAAAGCATCTTTCCAGCGCAATCTTCTGCGAAAATTCAAAATCAAGAAGGGTACCGTCCACATCCCACAGTATGGTTGAAAACCGCTGTTCCAATACTTTCACCTATTCCTCTGCCGTCTGGGGCTCTGCACTTACAACCTCTGCTTTTGCATTTTTTCTTTTACGCATAGTGATACCGATTGTAATGGCTACTCCCGCAACCACTACAATAATCAACATAAGTACTAAATAAGACATGAAACTATTCAAAAAGCTAATCATCTTTCTATCCCTCTTTCTCAAAATCAAACGTAACCATGCATCCGATACGAATGCACAAATTCAGTATATCAATGCCGAAAACTTCCGTCAAGGAATTAATCACAGTTGCCACAAACCACTTTGTTCAAAGTGTAATGCAGAATCCGTTGCACTGTCGGTAATCTCCCGTGGATACCCTAACAGTTTTAAAAGTCCGATTGCATTACGGGAACCTGCTCTGCCTTTTCGCAGCAAATAATCAAAAACAATATCACCTTCCCTGATTTCCTCTGAGAAATGATAATTTGCATAATATTCTGTAAGTAAATCCGTCATTTCAATATCATGGGTCGCAGCAAAACAAAGAGCCCCGTCCACGGACAATTTCTTTAATATGTGAGAGGCCGCCGCAATCCGTTCTATGGTATTGGTTCCGCGCAGTACTTCATCCACAAAGCACAAAACAGGAAGTTGGTTATCCGAAGCACTTACTTCTTCCAAAATACGTTTGATTGCTTTTATCTCTACGATATAATAGCTTTCACCGCTTAATAAACTGTCCCGCAGAGACATGGAAGAAAAAATTCTGAAAAAGGGGGCTCTATAACAATCAGCTGTTACTGTATGTGTAGTCTGTGCAAGTATGGCACTTAAGGCCACCGTCTTTAAAAAGGTGGACTTGCCTGATGCATTAGAACCGGTCAGCATAACACTTCCTGTTGCCTCTATTGTATTTTTCACCGGTTCCTGTAATAGCGGATGATACCCCTGTTCTAAGTACAGTATAGGTCCATTTTGTCCGTTTAATACAACATCCGTAAATTCCGGTATACAATATCCGCTTGTAAGGGATGCCCTGTATGCTCCGATGGAAATCATACATTCCAAGTATCCGGCTGCCGTAATCATATCATCCACTTCACGATAATGTTCCTTCAATGCGTGCAGCATTTTATTAAACTTTATCAAATCCAAATGAAATACCATACGGAAATAGTCCATAATCATTTCAATAGGATTACCACCTGTGGCATTGCCTCTTTGGGCTGACATTACCAAAAATGATCCGCGATACATTTTCTTTAAGCTGTTTCTACCCTTCTTTAGCAACTCCAATTCCTGTTCAAATCCTGTAAGCTTCAGCTTTTCTACCTCTCCGCTCAGCAAATAGAGCCGCATTACAAAAGCAAAGCTGACAATGTAGGGATCAATCTCTCCTTTTTCCTTGTAATATGTTACGATGCTAACAATACTGATTAAGATAATAGCCATAAGCCCTACCGAAAACTCAACGGCCATAGCGCAAATCGCGGGAATATATAATGCATTTAATATATAATGCTTCCAATTACTTCTTTTTCCCAGGTTCCCCAGATTATCCAGATAATCATACAGGGAATACTTACCGGTAAACCCAAGCTTGCGCATCTGCAGTTGTAGCAGCACTCGTTCCTTCTCATGCTCTGTAAAGAACCGGATATTCTGCTCCATTTTCTCCATTTCCCGGGTATCGTACATAGGTGTACGCAATCTATAATATAAATATTCCTCTCCCGTTGCAGAAAGAGAATAATCCATTCGCATGAAAATATCATCCATCCCCAAATCGTTCCATGTAATATCGTCGATCTGACCATCTGCCTGATGCTTTTTATAATAACTTCCTATTTTATCAAAGCGCTCCAGGGAATACTTCTTATTTGGCTCCTGACCATAAGTTTTTTTCAAATTTTTCAAAAAATACTGTTCTTCCCTACGCGTATTATATGCTTCTATCGAAATAAAAACAATTGCCAAACCAGCCAAAACGGCTGCTGCGATAACAACTTCCATAGTTAAACCTTTCCCATAATACTTCGCCCGTAAATTTCTGCAGAATGCATTTATGATACATTCATTTCCAATATGAAACAGGCAGAATAGGAATTCTGCCTGTTTCCAAACATTCTATTTCGCTCTGCTTATCAGCTTATAAGAAAATATACTTACAAATAAAGAGTACCGTTAATACATACATTAAGATACTAACCTTTCCTTTGCTCTTTCCGGAGATTAAGTGTAATAATGTCCAGGAAATAACACCGATTGCAATACCTTCAGAAATGCTGTAACACAGAGGCATACCAATCAGGCACAGGAATGCAGGAATACCTTCCAAAGGATCCTCCCAATTTACCTTAACAACAGAGGACATCATATAGAAACCTACAATGATAAGTGCAGGTGCTGTTGCAAAGGAAGGAATGGTCAGGAACAAAGGTGAAAAAACAGCTGACAGTAAGAATAACAAACCGGTTACAACTGCAGTCAAACCTGTTTTACCACCTGCGGTAACACCGGATGCACTTTCCACATATGTGGTGGTGGTGGAAGTACCTAAAATTGCACCTGCGGTAGTAGCAACTGCATCTGCCATCAAAGCACCTTTGATTCTGGGCAGCTTGCCATCCTTGTCCAGCATATTTGCCTTGGAAGATACACCGATTAAGGTTCCCAATGTATCAAAAATATCTACAAACAAGAATGAGAATACAATTACTATAAACTCAAATAAATTAGTCAACGCAGAAAAATCTGCCAAAAATACCTGTCCAAAAGTCTTGCCGATGGCAGAGAAATCAAAGGACACAAACGCGGTAGGAATTACGGAATACATGCCGAGCTCAGGATTAGGCTGATAGAAACCAATAAGTTCACAAAGAATACCTAATACCCATGTAGCAATTATACCGAAAAGGATACCACCTTTTACCTTCTTTACCAGGAAGAATGCCGTAATAATAACACCGATTAAGGCAAGAAGTGCACCCATACCTACGGAGCTGAAATTCTCTTTAAACGCCTGATAGGTAACTAATGTGGAGTCACTGTTTACTACAATTTTGGCATTCTGGAAACCAATAAATGCAATAAACAAGCCAATACCAACGCTTACAGCCGCTTTCAAGGTCATTGGAATTGCATTAAAAATAGCTTCACGCACATTCGTTACGGAAAGAACGATAAACACAATACCTTCAACAAAAACCGCAAGCAATGCAATCTGCCAGGAATACCCCATACCAAGCACAACCGAGTAAGCAAAGTATGCATTCAGTCCCATACCGGGAGCCAGTGCAAAAGGATAATTAGCAAAAAGCGCCATCAATGCGGTTCCGATAAATGACGCAAACGCAGTTGCCAAAAGTACCGCATTGGCATCCATACCTGCCTCAGATAAAATGTTCGGATTAACAGCCAGAATATAAGCCATAGTCATGAAGGTAGTAATACCTGCAAGCACCTCCGTCTTAATATCTGTGCCATTCTCCTTTAATTTGAAAAACTTCTCTAACATAACCCTTATACCCTCCTAAGTAGATTTTGCTTCATGCTGATTTAACATGAAAATGAATTAGAGAACTACCGTGATGTGGCATTCATCACACTAATTATTTTACCACATTTTTGATAAATGTCATCTATATTTTCATAAATATTGAACTTTCCGTCATAATACAGAATCTTTCCGTTTATCATGGTCATCTTCACATTATTCTTACTGCCGCTGTAAACGATATTCTTGGGAATATTGTGTATCGGCTGCATATTGGGCTGTTGTAAATCCAACATAATAATATCTGCATATTTGCCAGGTGCAAGCACATCACACTCCGTAAGTCCCATTGCGTGAGCACCTGTTACGGTAGCCATACGCAGTACCTTTAATGCATCTACTGCCTCTGCATCCTGCTCACGTATCTTCGCCAGGCCACTGACCAGAAACATCTCGCGAAACATATCCAGACAATTATTGCTGGCCGGTCCGTCCGTACCGATAGCCACAGGAATCCCTCTTTTTAAAAATTCTGCCACCGGTGCCATACCGCTTGCCAGCTTCATATTTGATGCGGGATTGGTCACCACATATAGTTTTCTGTTTTTCAGTATATCCATATCTTCATCCGATATGTGTACACAATGGTAGCCGCCCCCACCATACCGGAAAATACCCAGACTATCCAGAAATGCTACCGGACTCATACCATACTTGTCCACACACTCCTTTACTTCCTGTTCTGTTTCTGACAAATGCATATAAACCGGTGCCTTGTACTTATCAGCAAGCCCGGCCACCTGTCGCAGCAGATTCTCCGAGCAGGTGTATTCCGCATGAAATCCCAGTATATAACGAATCAGAGAATCCGGTTTATTCCATTTCAGATACTCACTTTCCGTCTGTTCTATAGAGGAAGTAAAATTATTCAATCCACTGACCAGTACGCAACGCATCCCCATGTCCTGACAGGCCTTAGCAGTTAAATCCGGCTTTAAATACATGTCAAAAATCGAAGTAATGCCGCTTGTAAGATATTCCAGAATGGATAGCTTGGCCAGATGATATATATCATCTCCCTGAAGCTTTGCTTCCATTGGAAATATTTTGTTATGCAGCCACTCCTTTAGAGGCAAATCATCCGCATAAGACCGCAAAAAACTCATGGCGGAGTGTGTATGGGCGTTTTTGAAACCGGGCATCAGAAGATTCCCTTTACAATCAATCTCTTCATCCCAGACAACCGTCCGGCGTTCCTGCGATGTGCCTGCACCGGTATATCCTTCGCCATTCCCAGCACTCTGCTCATACCCAATCACCTTGCTAATACGATTGTTCTCTACCCATATCTCTCCGTAAAAAACATCCTTATCCTGTTCCATTGTCAGTATGCGGGCGTTATATAGTCTGATATTCATAACACATCCTGCCTTCCTATACCATCATCAAGTCAGATTACACACTGTCTCTTTACTTTTGCTGCAAACCATAACTATTGTAACTGCTCACCACCAAAACCAAAGGGTAAGAGTTCCGCTAATTTCAATCCTTTATACTCCGCCTCTGACTTTACGATATAAACAGTAAATTCCGGGTTCCCAAACTCCTGCATAACCTGTCTGCAGATACCGCAGGGATAACAATAATCTGCAGGCTCTTTCCCTTCCGGTCCTCCGGCAATGGCAATGGCAAGAAATCCTCTCCTGCCCTCACTGACTGCCTTGAAAAATGCTGTTCTTTCCGCACAATTCGTAGCTCCGTAGGATGCATTTTCGATATTACAGCCAAAATAAATATCTCCTTCAGAAGTAAGAAGTGCTGCCCCTACCTGAAAATGTGAATAGGGCGCATAAGCCATCTTTCTTGCTTCCAATGCTCCCCGAAGCAGGCTTGTCCGCTGCTCCTCGGTTATATTTATATTTATATTTACTTTCTGTCCATTTTTATTATTTTGGATTCTATCCATTATACCATTACCTTCTTCAGTATTTCTTATCCGTATTTGTTATCAGTATTCCTTAAAAGAAAGAAATATTTCCAAACCTTTTCACAGACTCAGTTACCAGTTTTTCAAAAGCAGGTGCAGCCACATTTGCAGCTTCCTGCACTTCCTCATGACACAAAGGATTCGGCGAAATACCTGCGGCAAGATTGCTGATACAGGAGATGCCACACACCATGATACCCATATGGTTTGCTGCAATTGCCTCCACCACGGTACTCATACCTACTGCATCCACTCCTAAAATGCCTACTGCCCTGATCTCTGCCGGACTCTCAAAGGAAGGTCCTGTAAGCTGGGCATATACACCCTGCTGAAGACTGATACCGTTCTCTGCTGCTGTTTCCTTTATGATTTGTTGCAATTCTTTACGATATACATTACTCATATCAGGGAAACGGGTACCCAGCTCGTCCACATTTTCTCCAATTAAAGGATTAGGTGCAAAGAATGAAATATGATCCCTGATCAGCATCAGATTCCCCGGTGCAAATCCGGGATTCACACCGCCGGCTGCATTGGTCACAAATAGTATTTTGATACCTAAAAGCCCCATCAGGCGGATAGGCAGTACCACATCCGTAATATCATAGCCTTCATAATAGTGCACTCTGCCCTTCATACAAACTACAGGCACATCTCCCACATAACCGAACACAAAACGGCCGTCATGACCGGGAACGGTAGATACGGGAAAGCCTTCAATTTCTGAATACGGGATTTCTGCCTCCACTTTAATATTTTTTGCATAATTGCCAAGACCTGAGCCTAAAACGATACCAACCAGGGGGTTGAAATCCGTCTTTGCCTTTACGCTCTCTACACATCTTAATAATTTCTCATAATATGCTGCCATCTGCAGTAACCTCCCTATGTTTGTATTTTGCAAAGACTGATTATTCGTCACCGGCACATGTACATAATCCAATATGTTTTGCATTTGGGCACTTTCTTACTACCCGAATTGAAAAATATATTGTTTTATACGCATGTACCGGTTGTTTTCACTCTCTTGCAAAATATTAATTTTTTAACCTAACAATAGTATTTTACAATATTTACCTCCTATTATTCAACCTATGATAAAGTATTAACAGACTAAATAATAATACATATCATGCCACCATTGCTGTCATTCACAATTTTTTGCATGGTATCCTGGAGTTTTACCTGGCTTTCTTCACCGATAGAGCCTGCTTTAGCGTTAATACCGTCGTTTACCAGCTGTTCAATGGTCTTGCCGAAAATATTGGTTTCCCAGATAGCATTTTCTTGATCTGCCTGCTTGATAAATCCAATCAGATCCTCTGCCTGAGCCTGTGTACCTACGATGGGGGCAATTTCTGTTTCAATATTTGCCTTAATCAGGTGAATGGAAGGGGAACTGGCTTTGATTTTGACACCGAACTTATTTCCATGCTTAATCAGCTCTGGTGCTTCTAACCGGATTTCTTCCTTGGTAGGTACCACCACACCATAACCGCTCATTCGCACTCTGTCTATGGCATCTGCCACACTCATATATTCCTGCCGGATGTCTGAAAGGGTCTTTAACCGCTCCAAAAGGTCTGATTCATCTGTAATCTCTTCTCCAACCATATCACTTATAATTCTGTAATAATGTGCATCATCGAAATTTAAGAATACCTGAATACGCCCTTTGGAAAGCTCTACTTGCTCTATTTTGCAGGCATTTATGTATTCACTTTCTACTACAAAGCTGTCAGAAAGGGCATCTCTGACTGTATCATGCTTTTTCATAATCTCCTGAATTTTTGCCAGAACATCCGCCTTTATTTCATGTTCTTCCGGTAATAATTCAATCCATGTGGGCACAAAGAATTCCACACAATCAATAGGAAACTCATATAAAAGCGCTTCCATAATCTCATGAATATCTTTTTGCTTCAGCTGTTTACAATTTACAGCAAGTACCTTTACACTGAATTTTTCTTCCATTTCCCGCACAATTCTCTGGGTATCCTCAGAGTACGGTTTTGTACTGTTCAAAAGTACGATAAAAGGTTTATGCAGTGTCTGCAGGGCCTGTATGGTTTTTGCCTCTGCCTCCAGATAATTTTCTCTTGGGATATCCCCTATTGACCCGTCCGTAGTAATCACAAGTCCGATAGTGGAATGCTCGTTCATCACCTTATCCGTACCGATTTCCGCCGCCTTTGAAAAGGGAATCTCTTTTTCAAACCAAGGCGTATGTACCATACGTTCTTTTTCCTCTTCCATATGGCCGGAAGCACCTTCCACTAAGTACCCCACACAGTCAATTAAGCGCACGGATGCATCCAAGCCTTCCTGCAGTTTGATTTTGGCAGCCTCATTGGGTATAAACTTAGGCTCCATGGTTGTAATGGTTTTGCCCACGCCGCTTAGCGGTAATTCGTCCCGTGCTCTGGCTTTGGCGTTTTCATCCTCCATATTGGGCAGCACCATTTCTTCCATAAAGCGTGTGATAAAGGTGGATTTACCTGTCCGCACAGGTCCCAATACACCAATATATATTTCCCCGCCGCATCTTACCTGTATGTCGCGATAAAGATCATAGGTATTTGTACTTTTTCTATCCATAAAAAGACCTCCTACATTACTATTACCAGTATATGCAGAAGGTCTACGTATCAGTATTAATTTAATTTATTTCATAACTACCCGCTTGAAGCTCTTTTTGCCTCTCTTCACCACGATACCCTCACCCGCAAAGATTTCAGGTACATACATGGTCTTGATATCGGCTACCTTTTCACCGTCTACGGTTACGCCGCCCTGCTCAACAGCTCTTCTTGCTTCGGAGCGGGATGCAGTCAGACCTGCTTTTACCAGCACGCCTAAAATATCAATCTGACCGTCCATGAAATCCTCAGCAACAAGCTCTGCAGTAGGCATTTCAGCTGCATTACCGCCTGTAAAAAGTGCTCTGGAACTTTCCTGTGCCTTTGTAGCCTCTTCCTCGCCGTGTACCAGCTTGGTCAACTCAAATGCCAGAATCTCCTTTGCCTGATTCAGCTGGCTGCCTTCCCAGCTGTCCATTTCATTAATCTGCTCAATAGGAAGGAATGTCAGCATACGTAAGCATTTCAATACATCCGCATCTGCCACATTTCTCCAGTACTGGTAGAACTCGAAAGGACTGGTCTTGTTAGGATCAAGCCATACAGCACCCTTCTGGGTCTTACCCATCTTCTTACCTTCGGAGTTCAAAAGAAGGGTAATGGTCATTGCATAAGCATCCTTGCCCAGCTTACGACGAATCAGCTCTGTACCGCCCAGCATATTACTCCACTGGTCATCACCACCAAACTGCATGTTACAGCCGTATTTCTGGAATAACTGATAAAAGTCATAGCTCTGCATAATCATGTAGTTAAACTCAAGGAAGCTAAGTCCCTTCTCCATACGCTGCTTGTAGCATTCTGCAGTCAGCATACGATTTACACTAAAGTGTGCACCAACTTCACGCAGTACTTCCACGTAATTTAAATCCAAAAGCCAGTCCGCATTATTCACCAACATTGCTTTTCCTTCGGAAAAATCAATAAAACGGCTCATCTGCTTCTTAAAGCACTCTACATTATGGGCAATGGTCTCTTTGGTCATCATGGTACGCATATCACTTCTGCCGGAAGGATCACCAATCATAGCGGTACCGCCACCGATTAATGCAATGGGTTTGTTACCTGCCATCTGCAATCTCTTCATCAGACAAAGAGCCATGAAATGACCTACATGCAAACTGTCTGCAGTGGGGTCAAAACCGATATAAAAGGTTGCTTTACCATTATTAATCAATTCTTTGATTTCTTCTTCATCTGTTAACTGTGCTAACAGACCTCTGGCTTTTAATTCTTCAAATACAGTCATTGTTTTCTCTCCTTTTCCCTATAAAATAAAAAAGCCCGTCCTTCTGCAAAGGACGAGCTAATACCCGTGTTACCACCTTAATTCCCATAAAGTTCACACTTCATGGCTCTGTAAGTATCTTAATCTTCCAGCATAAAACTATCCGATAACAATACTCCGGCAAATATCGGTGCCTACCGGCAAAACCTACTCAGTACGAAATCCTTGCTCCGCCCTTTCAATCTGCTGCTCCGAGATGTATTTCCCCAAACTATTCTTGCGCCTCTCACCAGCCGGCAACTCTCTGTCAGACCATTCATTCAGGTACTTCTTCTCTTCATCACTTTCGTCTATAATTTTTCTCATTATACAAATTGCTTTTCACTTTGTCAACTGTTTATTTATTCACCATCAGCTTAATCATGGCCTGATTCAGTCCGTCCACGGTCAGCTTATACATAGGAAATAAATTCTTAACCGCAGTCTCTGCCTCACGCCAGGGTGCATGTCCGGGTGCCATTTTCGGATTGAGCCATACCACTTTCTTATAGTGACGTTTTACCTGCAGCAGCCAGTCATAACCTGACAGACCTCCGTTGGGTCCCCTATAATTACCTGTAGTGGAATAAAGTTCCTCCGGTGCCATGGCCGCATCTCCTACAATAATCACCTTGTAATCACTGTCTACATTGCGGAACAACCACTCTGTATCCACCCAATCACCATTTTCACATTCCGGAGTTTTGTACAACTTGGAATAAATACAATTATGGAAATAATAGGTTTTCACATCCTTGTAATGATTGGATTTATGAACTGCCTGGAATAAATCATTCAATAAATGGCTAAACGGAATCATCGTTCCGCCGGAATCCATCAACAAAAGCAATTTTACAGCATTTTTGCGTGGCTTTTTCATAACGATTTGCAGACAGCCACCATTATTACAGGTCTTATCCACCGTACCGTCTATATCCAGCTCCGTCTCCGGTATATCCAGTCTGGAAGAAAACTGTCTGAGTTTTCTGAAGGCAAGCTGAAACTGACGATTGTCCAATACCCTGTCGTCACGGAAATCCCGATATTTTCGGGCACCAACTACTGCAAACGCAGACTGGTAGCCGGTCTTTCCACCCACGCGCACACCGCCTACATTGCCTCCCATATTACCGAAGGAGGTCTTACCCATGGTGCCAATCCAGTAACTGCCGCCATTGTGTTCGCTGTCCTGATCCTTCAGACGTTGGCGGAATTTCTCCTCCACATCTTCTTTGTCCACCTGCACCTCTTCCATCTTGTTCAAATGGTCCCTGGCTTCTTCGTGAGCCAGCTCCATCATATCGGACTTATCCAGCCACCGGAGCATCTCAGCTCCCACTTCAGTCTCCCTCTGAGTTGCTTTAAAGCATTCCTCAAAAGCCATATCATATTTATCAAAATCCGTTTCACTCTTCACCAGGATCATCCTGGCCACATAGTAAAACCGGGTCAGCGAACTGCCACACAAATCCTTATCCAGTGCCTCCTGTAATGTGAGCCACTCGCCCAGTGTTACATGCAGTCCCTTAGCGCGTAAACTATGAAAAAAATCAATAAACATATTTCCCACTTTCTGTGCATTTACTTCACGCACCACATGGTATCAACAGCATACACTACCTTATACGCCGGCCTGTCTTACTGTTTCCAAATCCTCATCCTTTTTCACTACTACACCGATAAAGGGCAGCGCACTTTTGATGGTCTCTGCAGGGATACCGCCTATCTGCAGTGCATTCACCCAGTCAATCAGTTCAGATGTACTGGGTTTTTTACGAATATCACGAATATTACGGATATTGTAAAATACCTCCATAGCATTCTTCAACAGATTCTCTTCTACATTAGGGAAATGTACCTTTACAATTTCCTCCATCAGTTCAGGGCTTGGGAAATCAATATAGTGAAAAATACAACGGCGCAAAAATGCATCCGGTAATTCCTTCTCTGCGTTGGAAGTAATGATTACGATAGGCCTGTTCTTCGCCTTAACAGTACGCTTGGTTTCATTGATATAAAATTCCATCTGATCCAGTTCCCACAAAAGGTCGTTAGGAAATTCCAAGTCTGCCTTATCAATTTCGTCAATCAAAAGAACCACCTGGTCATCACTGTCAAAAGCCTCTCCCAGCTTACCCAGCTTGATATAACGTGCAATATCATCCACACCTTCCACACCAAACTGACCGTCATAAAGACGCTGGATGGTATCATATACATACAAGCCTTCCTGCGCCTTGGTAGTAGACTTAATATTCCAGATAATCAGCTTTTTATCCAGTGCTTTTGCCACTGCTTCCGCAAGCATGGTTTTGCCTGTTCCGGGTTCTCCCTTAATCAACAAAGGCTTTTGTAATGCAATGGCAATATTTACACTTGCCATCAGCTCCTCACTTGCAACATATTCCTGTGTTCCGTTAAATCCCTGGTTACTCATAACTTCCTCTCATTTCTGCCGAAAAATCGACTTATTTATCTGATAAAATCAACATTTTTACTTGATAATCTACTCTTCTCATGTTACGATATTCTGGTTATAAAATCAAGCAAAAGCAAGTACAAAGTTTACATAACACAGAAAGGTATACAGAGACCATGATAAAGGACTTATTAAACGGGAAACGTACTTTATCCTTTGAAGTTTTTCCCCCTAAAAAAGACGGCGAATTTGAAGCAGCCTTTGAAGTTTTGGATGCTCTGGCAACACTACATCCTGATTTTATCAGTGTAACTTACGGTGCCGGTGGCAGTCGCAGCGGTAAAACCGTGGAAATCGCTTCCTATATACAAAACCGCTTGGGCATTGATGCTCTGGCACATATGACCTGTGTGGGCAATAAAAAGGATGCCATTTTAAAGGTAACCGACGAATTAAAGAATCACGGCATACAGCATATTTTAGCGCTTCGCGGCGACCGTCCCAGAGACATGACCGATGAACAGTTTGCCCAAAGAGATTTTGCCCACGCAAATGATATGATTGGATTCTTGAAGGCAAACACAGACTTTCAGCTGGCTGCTGCATGTTATCCCGAAAAACATTATGAATGTTTCAGCATGGAAAGCGATTTACTGCATTTAAAAGAAAAGCAGGATGCCGGTGCCGCTTTCTTTATCTCACAGTTGTTTTTTGATAATGACTATTTTTATGGTTTTATGGAAAAAGCACGTAAGAAAGGAATTACCGCTCCTATTTGTGCAGGAATAATGCCCATTACCACTGCCAAGCAGCTTGGAACCACTGTATCACTGTCCGGCTCCTCTGTACCTAAGGCTCTGGCTGATATCATTGCAACTTACGGCGACAATCCTGAGGACATGCAGAAGGCCGGTATTGATTTTGCCATCAGACAGATTCAGGACCTGCAATTCAATCAGGTAGACGGCATCCATATCTACACCATGAACAAACCGATTATTGCACGTTCCATTGTGAATAGTCTGTAACCATAAAATATAAAGCATAAATATACACAAACTCCTGCCAGGCGGCATACACCGCATAGCAGGAGTTTCTTATTCCTATTCCCCTATTACTCTGTTACTTGTCCCGATTTCATTTGATTTTATCTTGTAATTCTTTTACTTGTTGAAACAATTTTCTATATTCCAAATCCTCTAATTCAACATTACCAAACTCTCTATAAAACTTCTTTCCGATTTGTTCATATACAAGTTTTAAGCTCTCCTCTACATCTATTGGCATATAAAATCTCCTGTCTGTAAATATTACATACTATATACGGAAAATGCAATATTCATGCCAATAATATGCAAAATATTGCCCATCGATACTCATAGTATATATCTCTTTAAAACAAATATCAATAGCCTATTCAATCATTTTGGAAATATTTGTAGTATCATTTTGGAGGTATTACAATGCACACAATCAGGAAAACAATCGGTCAAAGAATCCGTCTGAGAAGACAGGAATTAGGATATAGTCAGGAACAGGCCGCTGAAAAAGCAGGTCTCCATCCCACATATATAGGACAGTTGGAACGTGGTGAAAAAAATGCCACTATAGAAAGTGTTGCAAAAATTTGCCTTGCTCTGGAATATCCCATGGAAGAGCTATTCAGCAAAGTAATACCCATTGCTTCTTCCGGTCAACATGCTCAGAAATGTTTTGACCTGATTACTAACAGACCTTTACACGAACAGGAAAAGATATGCTCTCTTGTAGAGGAAATTATCAATTTTAAAAGTGAATTCTGATTATAGCGAAAAAGAACCGGTTCATTGACCCAATGTCATTTAGTTAAGCTCACTGTCCCATATCCGTGCCTTAGGGCGTCATAGTAGCTTGGGAAAGTGTTGTGACAAATGTGAGCGTTTCTCAAAGTCATCCTTTGCAATCGGTTTTTGTGTCTTTTCACGTAAGTACATCTGGCGGCCTGTGTCTGAGTCGGAAGCACGGTGGACTATTGTGGGAAGTAAATGTGGATTTTCTAAAATGTGCGGCTTTGGAATTTGTGATTCGTCCCTATTTTTATGAGCTGGGACAAAAATAAACGCCATGTTCGCGGTGAACGGAAAGCTGAGCTAAGAAAAGCTCTGCTTTCCGTTCACCGCGAACATGGCGCAATTTTTGTTCAAGGCCATAAAAACAGGGACCTGATTCCAAAGCTTCGCACATAAGAAAATCTCACATTTGCTTCTAAAACAATAGCCACCGTACTTTCGTCACGGACACAGGCCGGCAGATGTTCTTACTGGAAAAGACGCAAATCATAAGGGATTGCAAAGGTGACTTTGTCAGAAACACCACATTTGGCACACCATCACTTTCCCGATGCTATGGCACCCTAAGGCATGGACATGGGACAGTAGAAATAACTAAATGATATTAGCACAAAGGAGTCCCTTTAACTAGGACTCCTTTAATAATAATTTCGTATATTCTTCACGAGGATGGTAGAAGAGTTCTTCCTTATCCCCGATTTCCACGATTTTACCATCTTTCATGACCATAATGCGGTCACTCATTTTGTAAATCACATTGATATCATGAGAAATAAATAGGTAGGACAACTGCAATTCTTCCTGCAGCTTCTGCATCAGTTCCATGATCTGGGCCTGAATGGTTACATCCAGTGCGGATACAGGTTCATCTGCAATCACCAGTCCCGGACGGGTAATCAGCGCCTGACCGATACTGATACGCTGGCGTTGTCCTCCGGAAAGCTGGGAGGGCCACCTGTTAAAATATTTCTCTGCAATGCCTATCCTTTGTAGCATATCATAGGCTGCTGCCTTCATATCCCCATCTGTCATCTTAAGGGCAGGGTCCAATTTACCTGCCGCACGCAGGGGCTCCTGTAACAGCCATCCTATGGTCTTGGCCGGATTCAAACTGCTGTAGGGGTCCTGAAATACCATCTGGGGCCGCTTGGAATAGTGCTTCACCTCACCTTCCACCAGCTTATTCATTCCCAGAATCGCTTTGCAAAGAGAGGTTTTTCCACAGCCGCTTTCTCCCACCAGACCTAAGGTCTCTCCCTTTTCCAAGGTGAAAGTTGCATGCTCTACCACACAGCGTTTCTTCTTCTGACCGAACAGACTGTTACTGCCTTCATGATAATAAACATTTAAATCACGAACCTCTAAAATCTTATCACCGGTAGAGTCATCCGTCTCTATCTCTCCTACCTTTTTCTTTACACGGGAGGGCACTGCTTCTATCAGCTTGCGAGTGTACTCTTCACGGGGACGCAGGAAAATATCCTCTGTAACCCCCGCCTCTACCAGTTTACCATCCTTCATAACCGCAATACGGTCGCAGATTCTTCTGGCCAGATTCAAATCGTGGGTAATAAACAGCATAGAGGTTTTCTGCTTTTGATTAATCTCCCGTAGCACCTCAATAATCTGGTTCTGCACACGCACATCCAGTGCCGTGGTAGGTTCATCTGCCACCAAAAGCTCAGGCTGCAAAATTATTGCCATAGCTATCATAACACGCTGACGCATACCACCGGAAAGCTGATGGGGATAACTGTCATATACCTTTTCCACATCGCGAAGTCCCACACTCTCAAAGGCCTCCAGCACCTTTTCATAGCGGGCATTTGACTCCATCTTGGTGTGCAGTTCCAGCACCTCATCCACCTGTCTGCCCACCTTTTGTGTGGGGTTTAAGGATGTCATGGGCTCCTGAAAAACCATGGACATACGACTTCCCTGTACCTGCCTCAGCATCTCTTCATTTCTGGGCTGACCGGCTACCAGAAGCGGAGTATTTCCCATCATAATTTTGCCACCGGTAACAGTAGCTTCCGCAGACAAAAGTCCCATGATGGAAAGAGCCGTCACGGACTTACCGGAACCGGATTCTCCTACGATACCCAGGATTTCTCCGTCTGCAATTTCCAGATTTAAACTTTTTACGGCCTCTGTCTCACCAAAAGCCACAGAAAGGTTCTCTATTTTAATCATTCCTGCAGCCTCCTGATTCCTTCACTTAACAGTGAAAATCCCAGCACAATCCATACAATGGCAAGGCCCGGAGCAAGGGCATACCAGGGTGCCGTCATCAGATACCCCTGTGCATCGGAAAGCATTTTTCCCAGACTTGCATCAGGAGGCTGTACACCGATTCCCAAATAGCTCATGCCAGACTCTGCCAGTATGGCGTTATTAAATCCAATCATAACAGATGCCCAAAATACAGAAAAAATATTGGGCAGTATATGCACAAACAAAATACGAAGATGTCCCACACCCATCAGACGGGCACGCTTGATATAATCCGCGTCACGCAGCTTAATAAACTCACTTCGCACAATGCGGACATAACTGGGGGTAAATACAATCGCCAGGGAAATAATCAGATTATGGCTACCGCTTCCCAGCAGGGTAATCATAACCAGACCCAGCAAAATACTGGGGAAACCATTCACCGCATCTGTGATACGCATCACGATTTCATCCACAATACCACCGAAGTAACCGGTCAAAGCACCAATTACAATACCAGCTGCCCCGGAACAAATCACTACCAGAGTACTGATAAATACGGTTGTACCGATACCCTTCATTACTCTGGAAAAAATATCCCTGCCAAAATTATCCGTACCGAACAAATGGCGCAGGGACGGTGCCGCAAAACGCTCTGCCGCCGACATCTGGGTAGTACTATAAGGCGTCCAGAAGCAGCCCACAATTGCCAGAAGCACTATCAGCAGGGTCATGGCAAGTCCTGCCCAGAAATATTTATTCCCTTTGAAATTTTTCAAAAAATCCTTTATGAACTCTTTCATGTACTTACCTGCTTAGAATCTGTTATTTGCTGCTGATTCTGGGATCGATTACCCTGTAAAGGATATCCACCAGAAAATATACAAATATAACCACAAAAGTAATATATAAAATCAGGATTTGCACCACCGGAAAATCTCTGGTGGAAACGGAGCTGATCAGCAGCCTGCCTACTCCCGGCAGTCCGAATACCTGCTCCACCACAATGCTTCCTGCTATAATCTCTGCTATAATCATGCCAAGGAAAGTCACAACCGGCATCATGGCATTACGAAGCACATGACCATACATCACGCGACGCTGGGAACAGCCCTTACTGTACGCCGTCCTCACATAATCTGCATCCATTTCCGTCAGCATGGAGTTTCTCAAAAATCTGGCTGTCATGGCAATCTTCGGAATCGCAATGGATATGGCCGGAAATAGTAAATATCCCAGAAATCCCGCGAAATCCTTCTCATAGCTCACATAACCGCCCGGTGTAAACCACCTCAAAAAGATACCGAAAAAATAAGTCACTAAAATACCCAAAAAGAAGGCAGGCACAGCCATGGCCGTCTGGGTAAAGACACCCATTACCGCATCCAGCAAATGACTTTTGCTCTTTGCCCAAAATACGCCCAGCGGAATAGATATCACAATAATCAAAATAAGTGATATGGCCGCCAGCCACAGTGTTACCGGAAGCTTATCTCCTATCAGTTCCGCCACCGGCATCATTTCATTCATATTTTTGGAGTAGCGGTAGCTGACACCCAGGTCTCCCTGCAGCACTCCCGTCATCCAGTTAAAATAGCGCTTCACAGGCGGTTGGTCAAGACCAAGCTCCTCCCGCAGCTGCGCTTCTCTTTCCGGCGTGGATTCCGTTCCTAAAATAGACGTCACCACATCACCGGGAATAATCTGAAAGGCAATAAAGGCAGCCACAGAAACAATAAACAATGTCATAATGAGAGTAACTAATTTTTTTCCAAAATATTTCATGACTGCCTTTCCTTTCTATTTCTTTTATTCAGTGTAATATACAGTACTCATATCCTGTACGTAGATAGGGTAGAATTTATATCCGCCCAAATTTTTCTTCATTGCAATGGTAATGGGGGGAACCTGGATAAATGCGGTTCCTGCTTCCTCTACCAGAATCTGCTGCAGTTCACCATAGTAGCCTGCTTTTTCTTTCAGATCCAGACTTGCCTGTGCCTTCAGGAATACTTCATCATATTCTGCGTTCTGGAAATTAATGAAGTTTTTGGAGGACTCTGTCTGGAAACGATTCAGCAGATAGCCGGGAGTCATATCACAGGTGATACCGCAAATGGTACTCTGGTACTGACGTCCCTGATAGCACTGCTCAAGCCAGGTATTCCACTCAACAGGATTGATTGTTGCATTGATGCCTGCTGCCTTCAACTGTTCTACGACAACCTCTGCAGTCTGCATATGGTATGCATAATTGGAAGGCACAGTGATTTCCAGATCAAAACCATTGGGGTATCCTGCCTCTGTCATCAGTTGCTTTGCCTTTTCCAGATCCGCACCGGTACCATATACATCATTGAGTTCCACATAATAATCCTTTAAGGAAGGAAGCATTGCAGAACCAACCAGTGTAGCATTTCCACCTGCCACAAAAGCATTGATGGAATCCTTATCCAGTGCATAGCAGATAGCCTGACGTACCTTCACATTGTTCAAAGGCTCCACTGCATTGTTTAAAAACAGTGCCTGCACTACATCAGAAGGTGCTGCCAGTACCTGGAAGGAATCTTTCACTTCATTAGCCTGGGAATCTGTCAGATAAGGGTAGATATCAATGGAACCACCCTGCAAATCCAACAGCGCTGTGTCAGGACTGTTAATGATTTTGAATTCCACCTCATCCAGATAGGGAAGTCCTGCCTGCCAGTAGTCACTGTTCTTGGCAAGTACAATACCTTCCTGGGGTTTATAGGAAACAAAAGAAAACGGTCCCGTACCAATAGGATCTGCCTGCGCATCTTCACCGCTACCACTTGGAATGATAGCTACCACAAAGCTGTAAATCAGCTCTGTATTTGCACTGCCCACTGTTACCTGAACCGTTTTAGAATCTACAATATCAACACTCTGTATGGTGCTTAAGGCTGAAATCAGTACAGTGCCATCTAAGAGTCCGGAAACTCTTTCCAGTGAATACTTCACATCCTCAGCGGTTACTACATTACCGTTATGGAACTTTACATTGTCCCTAAGTGTAAATGTATATACCAGACCATCCTCGGAAATGGTGTAATCACTTGCCACTGCATTCATCAAATTACCATTTTCATCAGACTTTACAAGGCCTTCAAAAAAGTTAAACAGAATCTCCTTAGTTCCTGCCGCGGTTGCTTTGTGTGGGTCAAGACTATCAACATCCTGTTGTATGCCTACAACAACGATGCGGCCGTAAACCGGCTCCTTAGAGGAATTATCCCCCGAAGACTCTTCTGTACCACCTGCACATCCGCTCAGTGTGGTCATTGTCAGAATTGCCATAAGTAAGCAGCTTAAAAGCTTTTTTCTCATGTTATTATTCTCCTCTTCGATTAATAAACCTCTCACTATTCTATTGTTGTTATTATTTTAACATACTTTTATTATATTGCAATAAAAAAGTATTGAAAACAGATATTTTCAATACTTTCTACATCTTATTCACGCTTTGTGTCCCCGGGCTTCAACAGTTTTTCCGAAAAATGTTTGTTAAAGAAATGGATGAAAGGCCCCAGACCAAAGGCTGATACCACGCTGCCCAGACCAATGTTTGCAAAGCCTGTAGCTACCAGACTGATAATTGCGGCCAGCGCATCATCAAACATGCGATGCCAGAAATAGGGAATCTTCGGCAGCCTCTTCTCCGTAATCAAAGAAAGGGCATCATAGGGCGCCACACCTACATCGGAGGTCTGATACAGGGACAAGCCAAAGCTTATAATGATTACGCCCACAAATACAATCAGCACACTTTGCCAGAATGCCCCGAAAGACACAGGCAGCAAAAGTAAAAGCTTGTAAAAGAAATCCACAATATATCCAAGGAAACATGCATTCACAATGGTACCGATACCAATTAATTCCCTGCCCCAGATAAGCTGAATCACAAATACACATAAATTAAAAATCACCTGAAACACCGGGTAAGAAATACCCACACGCTCCGATAATGACAGGTTCATTGCAGTAAAAGGATCATTGCCCAGCGCTGCATATCTGAATATTGCAATACCCAAACCGATAAATATATTACCGATTATGGTCATCAGAATTCTCTTCACGCCTACTTTCTTCAAATATCCTCTCATCCTTGGTTACTCCTTTTATCTGTTATCACATAAAAAGTCATTTATAACGATGTCTGTATTTACAGGCATTCTTCCATTCAAAGCAACCGTAGTATAACACACTCTTTTTTTTACTACAATGGTGTTTTTGCCCAAATCTTCCCACTTCTTGTCACATGCACTTTCCCGTTTTTTGCACATATGACTTTCCGCAACTTTTCATCGCATATCACTGCCTTACCCTTGACAAATACATGGGAAACGGATAAACTAATAGAGCCGTGCATCGTCCGGTCCTGTGGACGCGATGTTGAAACTCGGTCTTACGCAATGGAAATCTACGAACCGTGTCAGGTTGGGAACAAAGCAGCACTAAGTAGAACCTTCCATGTGCCGTGAGGAAACTGGGTGGAGTCACGTTTACAGCCGGCGGTGTGCGGTATTTGTATATATGAATTTGTATGTATCTAAACTATTATCACCATAAAACGATTTACCCGGCAGAAAGGAATGCAACATGTCCGATACAACTACCCCTAAGAACTGCATAGAGAAAAATGCACTCCCCCATAATCCGGACCATTTCTCAAACTCTTTGGACGCGCTGTATCAGGAGTGCCGCCTCTGTCCCCGAGACTGCGGTGTGAATCGTCTGCAGGGCCAAAAGGGATACTGCGGCCAGTCCGCTACACTTACTGCCGCACGTGCCGCATTACACTATTGGGAAGAACCTGTTATCAGTGGCAGCCAGGGATCCGGTACCGTCTTTTTCTCTGGGTGCAACCTGAATTGCATCTTCTGTCAGAATCATGATATTTCAAGAGGTGTAGCCGGACAAAATATCAGCACGGGGCGGCTGGCAGAAATATGTTTGGAACTGGAAGAAAAAGGCGCCCATAATATCAATCTGGTAACTCCCGGACACTTCCTTCCCCATATTGTAAAAGCCCTGGAGCTTGCCAAACTCCAAGGCCTGTCCATACCGGTTGTATATAATACAGGCAGTTATGAACTTGTATCCTCCCTTCGTATGTTGGAAGGTTTGGTTGACATCTATTTGCCCGATTTGAAATATTTTTCCAAAGAACTGGCGGCAGCATATTCCCATGCAGAAGACTACTTCACCATCGCTACCACAGCCATTGCAGAAATGGTACGCCAGATAGGCGAACCCATACTTAATCCCGACGGACAACTTTTACAAAAAGGTGTCATCGTGCGTCATTTGTTACTTCCCGGTCAGACCAAGGATACCAAAAAGATCCTGCGTTATCTGCATGAAACCTATGGTGAGCGTATTTATATCAGTATCATGAATCAGTACACCCCTCTGCCCCATGTAGCCGGACATCCTTCTTTGGATCGCACCGTTCCTGACCAGGACTATGAACGTGTGCTGCGCTTTGCAGAACAAATTGGTATTACCCGGGGCTTTATTCAGGAAGGCGGTGCTGTAGGCGAAAGTTTTATTCCTGCTTTCAACGGAGAAGGACTTTAGTTACAATTCAACCTGTAGCATGTAATAGCCAAAATCTCCTTCTGCGGCAGGTTCCGATGCACATTCAAAGCTTTCGAAACCATACATAATGGCCACCTGCTTCTCTCTTTCCAGGTAAATACCCGGTGTTCCCAAATAGTACATGGTCTTTCCGCGCTTCTCCACTCTGCATAGCACAAGCTGGCCATAGTGATAATACCCATGGAGCATAAAACTATTATTAATCAGCGTATAACATTTGCTGCTGAGGAGCACAAAATCTCCCGGACCTATCTGTAGATATTCCCTGTCATCCGAAAAAGGCGTGATGCGGGGATAAATATTACACAAATGACTCCATTTATCCTCTCCCATAGATGCGGTCTCCGAGGCACCACCCCTCTTCTGACTGACAATCTCTTCAGCCGCGTGCATTACTATGGTATCCTCAGTCTGCTCACAAATCATTTTCTCATCCGGCAACAGATCATCCTCTGCAGTTGCAACTTCTATCGCAGTTTCTTCCACAACGGCTTCTATTGCAATTTCCTCCACTTCTTCCGCTTGGCACATATTTTGCTGCATTTCATGAATCTTGCAAAAGGCTTCTTTTTTTTGCCCCAAACCAATTCTGATGGCCATAATTTCATTATATGCAAGATTTCCGTCAATTTCATTCAATAATTTTGTCTGCGCACACACAAACGAACCATTATCTCCGGATAATTGCATTTTTCCAATCACAAACCGATTCCGGGTTGTCAGAAGTTCTATCTCTGCATCCCCCACAAAATCCCCCGGCAGATTGCTGAGTTTGATATGTATTTCTCCTTCCTCCGCGTCATCAAGCAATACGCCATCCTTCTCCCACAGTTCGATTTTTGCATGGCCTACATGACCGATTTTGAATCCGGCCTCCATATAGTCAAAGTACTTTATTTCTCTGATAAAAAGCATAAAAAAACCTCCGCATATAGACTCATAGTAAATATATGCGGAGGCTTGTCCTTAATATTCCAAATTATCCAGATATTTCATATAATTTACAACCATTAAGGCAATCTTGAACGTCAATGCATCATCAAAATTCCTCAAATCCAGGCCTGTACTCTTTTGTATCTTTTCAATTCGATACACCAAAGTATTTCGATGTACAAACAGCTGTCTGGAAGTCTCGGACACATTCAGGTTATTTTCAAAGAATTTGTTGATAGTGTTCAGTGTCTCATCATCCAAATCTTCCGGTATGTTTTCACCGAAAATTTCTTCCATGAATATTTTACACAGATTAACCGGTAACTGATAAATTAATCGGCCAATGCCCAGCGTACTGTAAGCAACCACCTTTTTCTCTACGTAGAAAATCTTACCTACATCCAGAGCCAGCTTCGCTTCTTTGTACGACTTGGATACATCTTTCAATTCCTTTACTACGGAGCCGAAAGCCACACGCACATCTGTCATAATTTCGGTATTAATCATGTCCACAATGGTGTCTGCTACCTGTACCAGGTCATCGAAGCTATGATTTTGCTCTAACTGCTTGATAAGGATTACATTACTTTCATCCACCGTAGTTATATAATCTCCGGCCTGATTGGAGAACATGCCTTTTAAAAGCTCTGTTACCTGACCGTCTTTCTCTTTTTTCACTTCAACCAGGAAAACCGCTCTATGCGCACCTACTTCAAGATGCAATTTTTTCGCACGATTATAGATATCCACCAAGAGCAAATTATCTAAAAGCAGATTCTGGAAGAAATTGTTACGGTCAAAACGTTCCTTATATGCAATAGCAAGGTTATGTATCTGACATACCGCAATCTTACCTACCATATACACTTCTTCCGTCGCACCTGTAGCCACCAGAATATAAATCAATTCACCTTCATCCATAATTTTAAGCAAATGATTGGTACCGATAACCTGACTGTCGGCAGGTGAAGCAGCAAAGCTACTAATCAATGCCGGCGAAATATCCGCCCGCGCCATAGTAGTAGCCAGAATCATGCCTCCTGCTTCATACACGGATAAATCTACTTTCGTTATTGCCTTTAATTCATCAATACTGGTTTGTATTATCTGACTGGAAATCATATCGTTCCCCTTTTCTATGTCCGTTTTTAACTAAAGGGTGCTGTTTCCAGCACCCTTTTGTAAGCATATTAGTTGGTAATAATCTGCTGAGTCTCTTTGTCGAATACATGAATCTTTTCAACATCAAGCGCAAACTTAACTACATCACCAGGTCTAGCAGTTGTACGAGAATCAACTCTAGCGGTCATAGCGAAATCAGCTAAATCGAAGTATAAGTAAACTTCTGCACCAAGTAATTCGTATACCTTAATGGTAGATTCAAATACGCTGTTAGGAGAGTTCTCAATGAACATCTCGGAATCATATACATCTTCAGGACGGATACCGAAGGTAACAACCTTTCCGTCATAACCGCCATCGATCAGCTTCTTGGACTTAGCAGGAGGAAGAGGAATAGCCTTATCAGCGATCTCTAACTTAGCTACATCACCTTCAACTCTAACAGTTGCATCTAAGAAGTTCATCTGAGGGGATCCCATGAAACCTGCAACGAACAGATTCTGAGGCTTATCATATAAGTTCTGAGGGGTATCTACCTGCTGGATTACACCATCCTTCATAACTACGATTCTGGTACCCAGAGTCATAGCCTCGGTCTGGTCATGTGTAACGTAGATGATGGTGGTACCCAGTCTCTGATGTAATTTAGCGATCTCGATACGCATCTGTACACGCAACTTAGCATCCAAGTTGGACAGAGGCTCATCCATTAAGAATACCTTAGGATTACGAACGATAGCACGACCCATAGCAACACGCTGTCTCTGACCACCGGACAAAGCCTTAGGCTTACGATCAAGAAGGGGAGTTAAGTCCAGAATCTTAGCTGCTTCCTTAACCATCTTATCAATCTG
>JAZODQ010000054.1:0-10048 GCA_045597105.1 Acetatifactor sp. | reverse complement strand
TTTTTGTTCAAGGCCATAAAAACAGAGACCTGATTCCAAAGCTTCGCACATAAGAAAATCTCACATTTGCTTCTAAAACAATAGTCCGCCGTACTTTACGTCTCGGACATGGGCCGGCAGATGTTCTTACTGGAAAAGACGCAAATCATAAGGGATTGCAAAGGTGACTTTGTCAGAAACATCACATTTGGCACACCAGCACTTTCCCGGCTGCTATGGCACCCTAAGGCACTGACATGGAACGACGGGATTCACTAAATGATATTGGCTGTAGGGCGTCCTTTTTGTTTTAAATATGGTATGTAAAATAATTGAAATATTTAAAAATTTTTTGTAAGATTTTAGAGGTTCGTGCATCTTATGTATGAAGGAGGTGAGATGACAGTGACAGACATTGAGGAAGTATACAAAGCATATTTTCGTGATATATACCTATACATACTGGGACTTTCCAAGAATGAGCATATTGCGGAGGAAGTGACGGAAGAGACTTTTTTTCGTGTGGTGGCGGCCTTGCCGGATTTTCGCGGGGATTGTGATATACGAGCGTGGCTTTGCCGGATTGCAAAAAATGAATATTTTGCTTATCTTCGTAAAAATAAAAAAAATATTCTGATGGATAGTGAAGACATTGAAAAACAAAGTGAAAACATGGCATCCGTAATGGCAGGAAACAAAGCAGGACGAAGTATTGAAGAACAGCTGATTGATTCTGAAACAGCAGCAATCATTCATCAAAAAGTCCATGACCTGCCGGAGCCTTATAAGGAAGTATTTCACTTACGTGTGTTTGGGGAATTATCATTTGAACAGATCGGGAAAATATTCGGTAAAACAGCAAATTGGGCGTGTGTCACATATCATCGGGCAAAGGCCAAAATACAGAAAGAAGTGGAGGATCTATGATGAAAGGGATTAATTGTGAAGTGATAGGAGATTTATTGCCGATTTATGTGGAAGATATGGCAAGTGATTCTACAAAAGCTTTAGTAAGGGAACATCTCTCAAATTGTGCGGCTTGCAGTAAGAAAGAAGAAGATATGCGTAAAGAAGTGGAGCTTCCTTTGCATACGGATGTAAATGTACTGCAAAAAATCAGTAATAAAGTATACCATAAAAAGGTTAGGGCAATCTTTTTAACGGTATTAATCATGTTGGTGATTTCGGTTGTAGCAATCAGTAATCTGCATGCACCGATTAGAATGTCCTATGAGAAAGTTGAAGAGTATATGAAGCTGCAGGTGAATGAGCAGGATGAAGTTGAAATTCGGGTAAACTATCCCGATGGCGAGGTGGAAGTAGAGTACGGAATAAGTGAGGATGGTAAAAGCTATGCGCAGATATCCTGCTACACCACCAAATGGATGCAAATGTTTAGTAGGAATGACTACGTACAAACGATTTTGCTGAATAATCCTTATGCAGGGGAATCGCAAAGGCTGGAGAAGGTTTACTACTCGCCCGCTTCGGATGGCAGTGCTATTTGTATTTATCAGGCAGAGGAGTACTCCGGAAGCTCCGGCGGATATATGGAGCTTCCCAGACTGGTATTAAATTATTATATGTTTTTTGCGATTATCCTGACAATGGCAGGAATCATTGTATGCCTGTGTCTGCGTAAGAATAAGAAGGCATTTTATATGGCAGTCAAAGTTACCGTGGTTCCAATGATGTATCTGCTTTCTTCCATCCTGATTTTATCCGGTGCAGGTGATGTGTATAATGCAGTATATTATTTTACAGGAATCCTTTTAGTGACTATTCTCTTGTTACTAATCTGTTGGTGGGGGCTTGGATATATAAGACGTAGAGGAAACAGATGATTGGGAAATATAGATAAATTGTGATTTTTTGTAACAACTCCTTTGTGACGGCGTCAAATAAAATGAAAGGAGGTTAGGCGGTGTGAAACACGTTGATTTCAATGGGATGTATGAACAGCATGCAGAGCTGGTATATCGGTTTTTATTGCGATTGTGTGGAGATGCACATATGGCGGAAGACCTGATGCAGGATACCTTTCTAAAGGCCATGGAAAAGGTCCATACCTTTGATAATCGTTGTAAGCTGACTACCTGGCTTTGCCAGATTGCTAAGAATACATATTATGACAGTCTGCGAAAGAAACAGAGGCATCCCACTGCGGAACTGTCTGAGGAAATAATTAGCAGCGAAGGGCCCTCGCTGGAGGAAAGAATCGTGGACAGTGAAACTGCGCGGGAAATACGTGCAAGTATACATCGGCTGCCGGAACCTTACAAAGAAGTATTTCTCCTAAGATTTTATGCGGAGCTACCTTTTCGCGAAATTGGTCAGATGTTTGATAAGACTGAGGTGTGGGCGAGGGTTACCTACCTGCGAAGCAGGGATATGATACTCGGCATGGTGGAGAAGGATTGAAAAGAATAAGGAATGATGCACAAGACCCATATATGGGTAGAAAGGAGTCTTGAAATATGAAATGTGAAGTGGCTGGAGATTTGCTTGCATTATATGTGGAAGAGTTGTGTTCTCCGGAAGCGGCGAAGGAATTGCAGGCTCATTTGGAACAGTGCCCCAAGTGTCGGAAACAGCTGGAACGTTATAAGGAAGACGTTGAAAAAGAGAAGAAACTGCAAAAGGAACAGAATGAGGTAGAGAATGCCAAGGAGCTGAATCCTTGGAAAAAGGTTCGGATTAAAAATATCATCAGAATGTTACTTGCCATATTTCTGACTATTTTTTTCATGATAGCACTTGCCATTATCGGGTTGCTCTGTTATGGTCAGATGACCAATGCGGAAATGGGGTTTTCTACAATTGCGGACATAAGAGAAGTGAAGAAGATATGCGAAAATCTGACAAAGGGAGAAACACAGGATTTGCTGGATGCAGTTGTGATAGATGCAGAAACTGTATACGCCAATAGAGGTGCCGGAAAAATAAGCTTTTCTGATTTTACGGAAAAGCTAAAGGCAGATATGGACACCGCATATGACTATCACTTTAAAGGAAAAAGTGTGAGCGTGAAGATTGAGAATGTAGAACAGATGCCTTTTTCATACATATGGTTTGTAGATGAGCCCCATACCAATATTATTGTTGGTTTTTATGAAGGTGATGAGCAAATATATACCATGAATTTTGGGAAGATTTCCGCTAAAAAGTATTGGGTCACCGAAAGTGTGTCCGGAGCCGAACCGAGATTTTTGGAAAGAGTATTACCGGATGTTCTGGGACTGGATATTTGTTTAAGGTATGCAATGGAAGAACAATATGAAAAGCTTTGTGCCGGAGAAGAAGTGAAGCGTATCGGAGCAGGTCTGACACTTATCATCAAAAAAGGAGAAACAGAGGAAGAGCAAAGTGCTTATAAGGAGCAGCTTAGCCAAAAAATAACCAATCTTTACGAGAATGACTGGTATATCAAGAAAACCATGTTATCCGTGGAAGAATATGATGAAGCTGCAAAACGGTGGATTTACAAGGTCTGGTTTATGTGGGAGGACCAGAGGGATAAGGATACCGGTATCATAGAATATAAGTTCCATTATTATGATGGTAATTTATATGCGATAAATGGTGTTGAACCGGTTATTTTATCGGGAGAGGATGTATTTACCCAAGAGGTGGAACAGCAATTAATGACTTTGTTTGAATAGTGGGAGATTTCTAAGTGTGATTCTTCGTATTGCAAAATGTCCGGTGCTTATTAGCACCGGACATTTTTTGTATGATTAATGCTATGCATTTGGGGGATGAAATGGTAAAATGTTTCTTGAAGATAAATGGGAGAGGAGTTATTTATGACAGAAGAAAGAAAATATGAGTTAACAGACAGTATCAGAGCTGCTGTAAACAGTGTTTTTGTGGGAAAAGAAGATGTAGTGGAAAAGGTATTGACCTGTCTTTTGGCGGGAGGACATATTTTACTGGAAGACGTGCCCGGGGTGGGCAAAACTACCTTGGCACGGACCCTTGCAAGGACCATGGACTGTTCCTTGGGAAGAGTGCAGTTTACACCGGATACTTTACCCGGGGATATTGTAGGTATGTCAGTATATAACATGAAAAGCGGTGAATTTGAACATCGGGACGGTGTGATTATGAATCAGATTCTGCTGGCAGATGAAATCAACCGTACATCCCCAAAGACCCAGGCCAGTCTGTTGGAAGCAATGGCAGAGGGACAGGTGACGGTGGATGGAGTGACCTATCAGCTGCCCCATCCTTTTATGGTAATTGCTACCCAGAACCCGGTGGATTTCCTGGGGACCTATCCTTTGCCGGAGGCCCAGATGGATCGTTTTATGATGCGTATTTCCATCGGCTATCCAAGCAGAGAGCAGGAAGTCTTGATGGCCACACAGTTTCTGGCAGGCAAAACCCATGAGACGGTAGAAAAAGTCTGCACATCAGAAGATATATTAGAACTGAAAAGTACGGTAGAGCAAATAGAAGTGAAGCAGTCAGTGATTGGTTACATAGAAGATATTGTGGAATTGACCAGAAAGGAAAACAGCTTTCTTTACGGAATCAGTCCCAGAGGTATGCTGGCACTGATTCGCGGAGCACAGGCCCAGGCCTTTTTACAGAAGAGAGACTATGTGAAACCGGATGATGTGAAAAAGGTTGCGGAGGCTGTATTGCTGCATCGTCTTATTTTAACATCTGAGGCTAAGATCAGGAAGGCAGATGCTGCCGCCCTGTTGCGCAGTCTGATTTTGAAGGCAAAAATACCTGTATAGGAGAGAGAACTATGAAACTACGTAAGGTTATTTTTGCCCTATTGTGGGTTTTATCTCTGGTGGGAATATCTTACTACGGTGGTGCAATCAGCTATGGGTTATTTTGGGGACTTACCCTGATTCCGGTGATTTCCTGGATATATTTACTTTTTGTTTTTGTACAGTTCCGTATTTATCAGGAAATTGAAAGCAGAGTCATTGTTTGTAAACAACCTATGCCCTACTTTTTTGTGCTGCCCAATGAAACCTTTTATTCCTTTGCGGGAATCAGTGTCAGATTGTTTTCCCGTCTTTCCTATGTGACAGACATGCCGGAGGATCAGGAGTATGAGCTTTTGCCGGGAAATCAATATGTTTATCATACGCATTTGATTTGTAAATATCGCGGAGAGTATGAAGTGGGGGTAAAGGAACTTATCATAACTGATTTTTTCCGTCTGTTTCGTCTGCGTTACAAGATCTCCGGTGCCATAAAGGCACTGGTATATCCCCGCGTTATTCACAAAACAGAATTAGAGAGCATTCGGGATATTATCAATGTCAGTAGCCAGGAGACACCCTTTAACCAGGTGGAGCCGGATGTTGTGACAAGGGATTATATTGCCGGCGATGCGCTGAAACTGATTCATTGGAAGGCAACTGCAAGAGAACAAAAACTGAAAACCAGAACCCTGCAGGGTGAGAGAAGGCAGGACCTTCTTCTTTTATATGATACCAAACGTTATAGTGAGGACGAGTACATCCATATGCCGCTAGAAAACCAGATTTTGGAAACGGTACTTGCATTGGGTGTCTTTTTTGCGGGCAAAAATATACCTTATACGGTTTACTGTGGGCAAAAGGGTATACAGCAGTGCCGCGTGAACGGAATGAATCAATTCGATATGCTTTATGAAGAAACCGGTGGGGTGGTTTTCGATGAGACAGAGAACCTGACTGCTATGGTGCAACAGTTGATTGCGGAAAGTGTACTATTGCAGACAAAGACATTGATAATGGTTGCCCATGATCCCGGCGAGGAATTGATGAATTTGCTGCAGATGCTTGCAATGGAAGGTGTGGGCATTGTACTGTATCTGGTTACAGATAAGGATGCAGAGCAATACATTCGCCAGAGTAATAGTCGTGTAAAAATTGTGGTATTACCGATTGACGCCAACCTGGAGGATATTTTATGAGGGAAAAGATGGGAAAATTCCCATATGCCATTGTATATCGGGCCTTATATACAATTTTACTTGCAGGCATTGTGCTATGCGGCGCAGGAGAGTATCTGGGCGTGGTACAGCCGGGCTACATACATTGGTTTATGGTAGCAATAGCAGTCTTATTGCTGGTAGGAATGAATTACGGTGAACTAAATATTAAAATTTTCAGCACAGGCATTTTGTTCTTATGTGTTTTATTGATAATCCCTTTAATCGGCGCAGATAGTCTGACAGGGTTTCACCAAAGCTATGTGCAGTGGCTTTTTAGAAGGGAAGGATATGATCCGGAGTGGCTGCAAGGATATGAACTGATGCAGACCGTATGGGTTGTGGCTGTTTGTTATATATTTCAAATACTCACTGAAAAGAAGCGGATTCTGCGGGAACTGGCGGCAGTACTGTTATTGGTATGCCTGATTGTCTGTTTAGTTTGGGGAATCGATATAGCACATGCAGGAGTAGTGCTGACTATCACCTATGCAGCACTTTGTTTTATAGAGAGAACCCGGATGGGCTGGAAAAAGAAAAAAGAAGGGGATTATAGGGAGTATACACTGTGGATGATGCCCTTTGTCCTGGCTTATATGATTTTCATGCTATTGATACCGGTACAGGAAGAGCCCTATGACTGGGAATGGGCCAGCGCAATTTACGTGAATGTAAGTGAAAAAGTCACTGTTTTGGTGAATGATATATTCAGAAGGGATACAGAGGATTTTGGTGTAGCCATGGCCGGTTTTTCAGAGAATGCCGGTTTAAGGAGTGGTGTAAAGAGGTCGGATAAGGAACTGCTGACCCTAACGGGAGGCAGGGGATGGCCGGTCAATATTTATTTGATCGGAAAGACTTATAATACTTTTGACGGAAGACAATGGGAACATACGGTGGAAGATACCCTGCAGGAATTTCCCCTTGATATGCTGGAAACGGAATATGCGGTAAGACGCTATGATGAGCCGGGACTGGATAATTATATTTATGATGCCAAATTGGATATACGTTATGAGCGTTTTTATACCGGTTATCTCTTTGCACCAATGAAGGTGAAAAAGTTGAATACCGAACCCTATCATCCGGAAGGCAGAGACCTGGTGTGGGAAGAAAAGTGTGGCTACGGTACAGAGTATGGTGTGTTCTACTGGCAGATGAATCTTACCAATCCTAAGTTTTACGAAATGTTGGAAGCTGATTTGCCGGAAGATGAGGAAATGTGGGAAAAAGTAGTGAAAATTCACTATAGGGGCAACGATGATTTGTATCAGATGGATCAACTGAAGGAGTATCGCAGGGCTATCCAAAGGAATTATTATGAGGAAGTTACACTTTCTGAAGAAGTCCGGCAATATGTGGATGAGATAACGAAGGATTGTGAAACGGACCTGCAAAGACTACGTGCTATTGAGAAAGCATTGTCCGGATATACCTATACTACCATGCCGGGAGAATTGCCGGAGGGGATTGAGAGTCAGGAGGACTTTCTGGATTATTTCCTGCTGGAAAGTAAGAAGGGGTATTGTTCCTATTTTGCATCAGCCTTTGTATTACTGGCCAGAGCGGAAGGATTTCCTGCACGATATGTGGAGGGTTTCTGTATTCCTACAACAAAGGATATGGTAGCGACTGCTACAGCCGACAGGGTACATGCCTGGCCGGAGGTATATATTGAGGGCGTGGGCTGGATACCCTTTGAACCCACACCGGGCTATGGAGAGATACGCCAGGAAGGCTGGAAAGTAAAGGAAGAAACAGAGATTAATGAACCTTTAGAAGAGAAACCCACAGTTTCAAATAAATGGGAACAGTGGAGAACGGAAGGAGAGGAAGGGATTCCCGGAGAAACAGTAACAGAGACGCCGGATGGAGAATTGCAGGAAAAAGGTACTCATTTAAAGATACTATTGATTGCGACAGCCGTAGTATGCCTGACATGTATAGTGATTGTGTGGGTAGAGAGTCTGGTGTTGGAATACCGTTATCGTCGCATGAATACAGAAGGGAAATTCCTGACGGAAATCAAAAGAATTCTTGGAATCTGGGCAAGACTGGGCTACAGAAGAGCAGAGAATGAGACCCTCAGTGAATTACAGAAGAGATTGCAGGAAGCCTTTGCAGAATCTGATGGGGACGAAGTACATAGTAGTTCGCTGCAATATTATCAGGAGTATCTGTATCGTGGAAATGCAGTATCAGAGGAAATACTGAAAGAGACAATCACAGAGCGTAAGGAACTGCTTCAGCGGATAAAGCAGGAAAGAAAGTGGTACTACTATGTATTATGTATCCGATTGAAGACAGGGTTCCTGTAAAGGTTAGGGTGTCAAAAGATAGTTTTTGAATGATATCAAGGCAAAATCCGCTAAAAAATATGAACGCAAACAACTGCAACGTGCTGACAAACTAACCGGTAACTACGACTAAAGCCTCTCAGCAAAGGCTTCGAGCCTAGTCTTCGTAACCGGTGGATTTTGTCAGTCACTAAAAACGCAGTTTAAGTGTTTGCTTATCATATTTTTTGCGGATTTTGTCATATTATATAAAACTATCTTTAGACACCCTAATCCTATAGATAATAAAAAAGTACAAAAAAGTACTTGACATATTATCAAAAAGATAATATCATAACATCAACAAGAGATATTATCAAAGTGATAATAACACAAATAAGGAGGTAGTAGTTATGAAGAGAACATTGATCGTAGTAGACATGCAGAAGGATTTTATTGATGGAGCATTAGGTACGAAGGAAGCAGTAGCAATCGTGGAGAATGTGAAGAAAAAGATTGCTGCCTATCAGGCAAAGGGTGATGAAATCATCTTTACCAGAGACACTCATCAGGCGGACTATTTAAGCACCAATGAAGGAAAGCACCTGCCGGTGGAACACTGTATCGAAGGAACTGACGGATGGAAGATTTGGGAAGGTCTGGAGGTACCCGGTGCAATCTGTATCAACAAGCCCACCTTTGGTTATCTGGGCTGGGGAGACTATAGCTTCGAAGAGGTTGAACTGGTTGGCTTATGTACTGATATCTGCGTGGTATCCAATGCACTGATCATCAAGGCAATGTTTCCTGAAATCAAAGTAACTGTGGATGCAGGGTGCTGCGCCGGTGTGACACCTGAAAGTCATGCGGCTGCATTGACTACCATGAAGATGTGTCAGGTAGAAGTAATCGGTGAATAATCCGGATACAAGGAACTGTGTATACGAATAGGGAAGATGAGGGAGGTATCGTAGTGATTAAATGTAACGGAAAGCAAGTAGAATTGAATCATTTTCCGGACGGAACACTGCTGGTGAAAGAGCTGGCACCTGCCGGAGAAAAAGTGGTTCTCACGTGGTTATATGAGAATAATGAAGAACTGGTGGCGCTCTATTTTCTGGCAAAGCATTTACGGTCTAAAGGGCTGCGGGAGATGGAGCTGCAGCTTCCCTATATCCCTAATGCCAGACAGGACAGAGTGAAGGCACCGGAGGATGTATTTACATTAAAATATTTTGCAGAGCTGATAAACGCTCTGGAGTTTTCAAAGGTCACAGTGCTGGACCCTCATTCCTATGTGAGTGAGGCTCTGATTCAGAATATCTGCGTACAGTCCCCGAAACCTTATGCGGAGAAGGTGCTGGATGCCATAGGAGAGCATTCAGATAAAGACATTTTACTGTTTTATCCGGATGAAGGTGCCATGAAGAGATATTCTGCCATGTTCAAGCAGCCCTATGTGTTCGGTATGAAGAAACGCGACTGGGCAACCGGTGAGATACAGGGCCTGGAAGTACTGGGACAGACAGAGCTCATTGCGGGAAGTACGGTTTTGATTGTGGATGACATATGCAGCAAGGGCGGAACCTTTTATCACAGTGCTAAGGCATTGAAGGAGCTTGGGGCAGAAAAGATTTACTTATATATTTCCCATTGTGAAAACAGTATCCTGGAGGGGGATATTCTGAAAACGGATTTCATTGAGAGAGTCTATACAACCAATAGTATTTTTACGAAAAGACATGATAAAGTGGAGGTGTTTGACTATGAATAGAATCAATCCTATGCTTTTAATAGATTTTTATAAGGCGGTTCACGCAGAAATGTTGCCCAAAGGCATCAGTAAATC
>JAZODQ010000053.1:0-4120 GCA_045597105.1 Acetatifactor sp. | reverse complement strand
AAACCCATTCTGAAAACAACGCTGTCAAGTCTGCTCTCCAGCATGATCATCAGGTTTTCACCAGTCATACCTTTCATTCTGTCTGCTTTCTTATAGTAGTTTCTGAAAGGCTTCTCTAACACACCATAGATAAATTTAGCTTTCTGCTTCTCTCTTAACTGAAGACCATACTCACTAACCTTCTTGCCTGCTCTTGCAGAGGTTCTGTTAGACTTCTTGTCATATCCTAAATAAGAAGGCTCAAGGCCTAAGGATCTACATCTTTTTAATACGGGTACGCGATTTACTGCCATTTTAATTTCCCTTTCTTTGATTATTGTTTACAGTACTGTTTCACAGCACTTTCTTCCAACATATTTGTATTCTTGTGCTTCCCTTTCGAGCATATCGAAATTCATCCTCGAAAATCATGCTGCTACGCAGCATACGCACTTCGTGCTCTCTGATTTTCTCGGGACTTCGTCGGACAAAAACAAATGCCTGCTACGCAGTCGCTTGTTTTCGTTCCTCCTTGACTAGACACGACGTCTCTTAGGAGGACGGCATCCGTTGTGAGGAACGGGAGTTACATCACAAATACTTACTACATCCAATCCGCAAGCAGAGAGTGCTCTGATTGCTGCTTCACGTCCTGAACCGGGTCCCTTTACGAATACATCTACGGTCTTCAATCCATGTACTAAAGCAGCCTTTGTAGCTGTTTCAGCTGCCATCTGTGCAGCATATGGAGTAGATTTCCTTGAACCTCTAAAACCAAGACCACCGGCACTTGCCCAGCTAAGAGCATTACCTTCAGCATCTGTCAGAGTAACAATTGTATTGTTAAAAGAAGACTGAATATGTGCCTGTCCGCGTTCAACGTTTTTCTTTACACGCTTTTTTGTTACTTTCTTTGCAACTTTTTTAGCCATTTTAAAACTAACCTACACTTTCTTATTCTAATTATCAGTTACATTTCCTCTTGCTTTAAGGAATTCCTTACGGAACCTTCTAAATTTGTCACACAAATTCAGAAGTAACAAGTAATTTATCCGCTACGCTGCTAAATTACTTTTTCTTGTTTGCAACGGTACGCTTAGGTCCCTTACGTGTTCTTGCATTGGTCTTTGTCTTCTGACCACGTACAGGAAGACCCTTACGATGACGAATACCACGATAGCATCCGATTTCCTGAAGTCTCTTAATATTCAGAGCAACTTCTCTTCTCAAATCACCTTCTACTAATACGCCAAGAGTTTCGATTGCGTCGGTAATCTTCTTTACCTCATCATCGGTGATATCTCTAACTCTGGTGTCAGGATTTACTCCTGCTTCTGCTAACAACTTGGTAGCAGTAGGTCTACCAATGCCATAAACATAGGTTAAACCGATTTCAATTCGTTTTTCTCTAGGTAAGTCAACACCTGCGATACGAGCCATTTACGTTTCCTCCATTTTCTTGTACTTTCCGGTCATCCGGAATGCACTTTTGCACCTTTGGTCTGTTAATGTGGTGCGTCTTAGTTACTAATTGATTGGGGCTTTCACCCAATCGGACACGAATCCGATCCATCTGTTAGAAACTTTTGTTTCTGAACAGTACCAACAAGTAATCTCCCGTAAGCTCTATCCAAATCTATTATGAAAACCTGTATATCACAGGTTCAGCCGCACATAATAACAGGACAAGAACTCACTTACTTAAATCATAAATTTAAGTCGGTGATTAATTATCCTTGTCTCTGCTTGTGTTTGGGATTCTCACAGATTACTCTGATACGTCCTTTCCTCTTAATGATTTTGCACTTTTCGCAAATTGGTTTTACTGATGATCTAACCTTCACGTTAAACCCTCCTTTCAAAAAAGACCGTTATGTATTATAACACAGCCATTTATGCTTGGCAATAGCATTTTTACGCTTTTTCAGCACATTTTTTAAATATTTACGACTTTATTTGTTTTTTCTGAAATAAACACCCGTAAATAATACTGCCATACACCAAAGCGCATAAACAGCCGCACCTAATACCCTGAATGTAAACACACAATGGATTGCCGAATGGTTCTGGGTAAACACCAGCCAGCCGAACGGAATCATTGCTGCAGCCAACAGCTCCAGGCTCACAGGCAATACCTCTATCCATTGCTTCTTTATTATACGAACAGCCAATGCCGATAATATCAGCACTGCCACACAAATAATCCCTACCATATACCAAATACTGTCGTATTGGTTAAAAATATCTTCCAGCATACGCATAATGCCGGTAAAAAAACTTTGTCTGCCGTCAAGCGGTTCGGTACGGGTAATCACCGACCATGCTGCATTCCTCAAGGTGCCTGTACGCAGAGTTACTTCTGCTACCAGCCACTTCATTCCCCACATTCCCACATATCCGTAGGTCCAGGATAAACAATTCCACAGCCAGCCTGTAATGCGCTCCTTTATACTGTATACAGTTCCTCTTTCCAGCAGAAGTACCGTACAAAGGGGGATAACCAGAGTCACCACGGGATAAGTCAGAAAATCCATGTAAGACGTAGCCACACCCACTATGATAAAGAACCCTTCCGTCCATTGCTTTTCCTTTAGCATTCCGTAACGGAGCAAAAGATACAGAACCGCTCCCATCGCAACCATCCAGCAAATTGACATGTCCACGGATATCAGAATCCGCACCGGCTTCATATATGCAAATGCAAGCAAAATTCCCAGTCCTATGCCCGGCTCTTTCTTAATAAATCCAACTGCCGATACAGCCACTGTAAAAAGCAGCATGAAAACAAACCAGAATACTTCCAGCCCGCTCCATGTCATAAGCATCAAAAGAGGCTTCAAAAACACCAGATAACCGTGCCAATACTTGGAATACTCCCTCAGATACATATCATCGGTTCCCTGACGCAGTGATGTAACTAATGACTCCTCCGTGGCCCATGTGGTACCATCCAGCAGGTCATAATGATATATATACATGGCATGCTCATAGGGATTTCGTCCGTCTACTTTTTCAAAAGCATTCTGAACCATGAGCGCTTCCGTAAAATTCTCTTTTTGTGCCAGCAACGCCTTTCTGCCCGGGTCACCGTTTTCATCTTCCTGTACCTCCAGCATATGATACAGGGACGCCTTCACATTCTCCCTAATCCTGTCCACAGGAAGGCAAAATGCTAAGGTCAAAAGAAGTGTCCCCGTCAATACACTGATAAAAAGAATGACGGCCGCATTTCTGATTCGTCTTAGCATTGTCCTAATCTCCTATATGAAAATAAAACCTCTGTTACTTATCTCTCCAGATGATACGTCCCTTGGACAAATCATAGGGTGAGAGTTCCAAAGTCACCTTGTCACCGGGCAGGATACGGATAAAGTTCTGGCGCAGCTTACCGCTGATATGTGCCAATACTCTGTGACCGTTTTCCAGCTCTACCTGAAACATGGTATTAGGTAATTTTTCAACAACTGTTCCTTCGATTTCAATTACATCGCTTTTAGACATATAAATTCTCCATCATTTCTAAAACTTTCGGTGTGTTTCGTTATATATTCGCAGAGCGTATTTGATTTCTTCATCATATACTTTCTCACGATTAACCAATTTAGTATACAGCTCTTCTCCTGCTTTTACAGTAGTAAGCTGTATATGCTTTTTACTTTTCTTTTTGGGCTTAGCCAGTTTTTTTAACTTACCGTCGCAGAGAAAAAAATACTTTTCATCACTGCCGACAATAATATATACACTGTCCTTGTCATGGCCGGCCCTTGAGATTGCAAAATATCCTGTCATCCCTATCTCACCCTGCCTCTGTCATCCATTAATAAAGTGTGAGAATCTCCGGTTCACCCTCTGTAATCAGCACCGTATTTTCATAATGTGCAGAAAGGCTTCCGTCCTGGCTTACCACAGTCCAGTCATCATCGCACCAGAGAACATCTGCTCTGCCCATATTTATCATGGGCTCTATAGCCAGGGTCATGCCTGCCTGAAGCTTCAGTCCCTTACGTCTCTGGGCAAAATTCGGTATCTGGGGATCTTCATGAAGGGAAGTGCCGATGCCGTGTCCCACAAGCTCTCTTACGATACCGTAACCGAACTGACTTACATAAGCGTCAATAGCATTGGAGATATCATGTAGATG
>JAZODQ010000052.1:0-6971 GCA_045597105.1 Acetatifactor sp. | reverse complement strand
ATTGTTAAGGGTATTGATAAAGAAAAAGTTGGCCAATTCGCAGCTGAAATCAGAGACAAGAGAAGACCTGAGCCTTACAAGGGTAAAGGTATTAAGTATGCTGATGAGACTATCAGACGTAAAGTTGGTAAGACTGGTAAGAAATAATAGATAAGGAGAGTATGAAGATGGTTAGTAAAGAGTCTAGACAAAAAGTTCGTGCTAAAAAGCACATGAGAATTCGTAACCGCTTCAGTGGTACTGCTGAAAGACCTCGTCTGGCAGTATTCAGAAGCAATAATCATATGTATGCTCAAATTATCGACGATACAGTTGGTAACACAATCGTTTCTGCCGGAACTATTGAGAAAGATATCAAGGCAGAGCTTGAGAAGACCAATAACGTTGATGCAGCAGCATATCTTGGAACTGTAATTGCTAAGAGAGCAATTGAAAAAGGTATTAAGGAAGTTGTTTTTGATAGAGGCGGCTTTATATACCAGGGTAAGATCGCAGCGTTAGCTGATGCAGCCAGAGAAGCTGGCTTGGAATTCTAGGAAAGGAAGGAATACACCATGAAACATACTATCATAGATGCAAGCCAGTTAGAATTAACTGATAAGGTTGTTACTATCAAGCGTGTAACTAAGACTGTAAAGGGTGGTCGTAACATGAGATTCACCGCTTTAGTAGTTGTTGGTGACGGAAACGGTCATGTTGGTGCAGGTCTTGGTAAGGCAGTGGAAATTCCTGAAGCTATCCGCAAGGGAAAAGAAGACGCAATGAAGCATATCGTTAAGATTGCTCTTGATGAGAATAAGTCTGTAACACATGACTATATTGGAAAGTACGGTTCTGCAAACGTTCTGTTAAAGAAGGCTCCCGAAGGTACCGGTATCATCGCTGGTGGTCCTGCTCGTATCGTATGTGAGCTTGCAGGTATCAAGAATATCCGTACCAAGTCACTGGGCTCCAATAACAAGCAGAATGTTGTACTGGCTACCATTACAGGTTTAAGTCAGCTGAAGTCTCCTGAAGAAGTAGCTAAGAGCCGTGGCAAATCTGTTGAAGAGATTATGGCTTAATAGAGTTTTCACAGGAAAGGAGAACAACAATGGCAGATAAGAAGTTAAAGATTACTTTGGTAAAGTCCGTAATCGGTGCTGTACCGAAGAATAGAGCAACCGTTGAATCTATGGGACTTCGTAAGATTGGAAAGTCCATTATACTTCCTGATAATGAAGCTACAAGAGGACAGATTCGTCAGGTTAGTCACTTAATAAAAGTAGAAGAAGTTTAATTAGACAAGGAGGTGTTAGGAATGGAATTATCCAATTTAAGACCCGCTGAAGGTTCCAAACACAGTGATAATTTTAGAAAAGGCCGTGGTCACGGTTCAGGAAACGGCAAGACTGCAGGTAAGGGACACAAAGGTCAGAAGGCTCGTTCCGGAGCTCCCAGACCCGGTTTCGAAGGTGGTCAGATGCCTTTATACAGACGTATTCCTAAGAGAGGTTTCCATAACAGAAACACTAAGGAAATCGTTGGTATCAACTTAAGTGCACTTGAGTGCTTCGAGGATGGTGCTACAGTTGATGTTATTGCATTAATTGAAGCAGGTATTGTTAAGAACCCCAGAGATGGTGTGAAGATACTCGGAAACGGAGAACTTACCAAGAAGCTTAATGTTAAGGCAGACGCATTCAGTGCATCTGCAAAAGAAAAGATTGAAGCTGCTGGTGGAACTGCTGAGGTGATGTAATGCTTACAACACTGAAAAACGCATTTAAAATCAAAGATATTAGAAATAAATTATTATTTACCCTGGCTATGTTAGTTGTGATCCGTATCGGATCACAGCTACCTGTGCCCGGTGTTAACAGAGATTTCTTGGCTAGTTGGTTTGCTGCACAGACAGGTGATGCGTTCAGTTTTTTTGATGCAATTACCGGTGGTTCATTTTTGAACATGTCCATTCTTGCATTGAATATTAATCCTTACATTACATCTTCCATTATTATGCAGTTACTCACTATCGCAATTCCTAAGTTAGAGGAAATGCAGCGTGATGGTGAAGAAGGTAGAAAGAAGATCATGTCCATTACCAGATATGTGACAGTTATCCTGGCTTTAGTACAGGCATCTGCGATGACTATCGGTTTTGGCAATCAGGGTTATCTGCAGGAGTATAATGCATTAAATGTAATTACATCCATTGCAACTCTTACAGCAGGTAGTGCATTCGTAATGTGGGTTGGTGAGAGGATTACTGAAAAGGGTATTGGAAACGGTATTTCAGTCGTTTTGGTTATTAATATTATTTCCAGAATCCCTGCAGATCTGAGCAATCTGTACGAACAGTTTGTAGCAGGCAAAGCTCCTGCAACAGCTATTTTGGCAGCAGCAATTATTCTTGCAGTTATCATCGGCATGATGGTACTTGTAATTATACTTAATAGTGGTGTGAGAAAGATTCCTGTGCAGTATGCAAATAAGGTACAGGGACGTAAAATGGTAGGTGGTAATACCTCAAATATTCCTTTAAAGGTAAATACTTCCGGTGTTATTCCCATCATTTTTGCTTCATCCATTATGCAGGTGCCTATTATCATCTGCAGCCTGGTTGGTTACCAGGGAACAGGCGTATGGGCTGAAATTCTGAAAGGATTAAATGCAGACAACTGGTGCAAACCCAGTGCTCCTATTTATTCTATCGGTTTGTTAGTATACGTACTGCTTATTCTGTTTTTTGCATATTTCTATACATCTGTAACCTTCAATCCTTTGATGATTGCAGATAATATGAAGAAGCAGGGTGGTTTTATTCCCGGTATCAGACCCGGAAAACCCACCAGCGATTATTTATCCAAAGTTTTGGATTATATCGTATTTATCGGTGCGGTTGGTTTGATTATCATTGCGGTAATCCCTTACGTATTTAATGGTATTTTTGGCGCAAGCGTATCCTTCGCAGGTACCAGCCTTATCATTATCGTAAGTGTTATTCTGGAGACCGTTAAGCAGCTGGAATCCCAGATGCTGGTTCGTAACTACAAAGGTTTCTTAGAAGATTAATATGATTTTATAGGACAGGACGAAATAATTCGTCCTGTCTTTTTGTTATGGCGGTACATTTTGTGAAAAGAGATATAAATTTTCAAGGAAATAGGTTGCAAAGTGTATTTAAAAAAGTTAAAATATAAATGTTGACCTGAAAACAGAAGAAATTCTTTTTGTATGAATATGTCAGAAAGGGCATGGTGATTAGTATATGAAGATTATTATGTTAGGTGCTCCCGGAGCAGGAAAAGGCACTCAGGCAAAAATGATTGCTGAAAAATATCAGATTCCCCATGTATCCACAGGAGATATTTTCCGTGCAAATATTAAGAACGGAACCGAGCTGGGTATGGAAGCTAAGAAATATATGGATCAGGGACAGTTGGTACCTGATGAATTGACTGTAAAGATTCTACTTGATAGAGTGGCACAGGCTGATTGTGCAAACGGTTATGTGCTGGATGGTTTCCCCAGAACCATTCCTCAGGCAGAGGTACTTGACAAGGCACTTGCTGAGTTAGGTGAGACTATTGATTATGCAATTGATGTGGATGTGCCCGACGAGAATATTGTTCGCAGAATGTCCGGCAGACGTGCATGTGTAGCTTGTGGCGGCACATATCATATCGAGCATATTCCTCCCAAGCAGGAAGGTATTTGTGATACTTGTGGTCAGGAGCTGGTACTGCGTGATGACGATAAGCCTGAAACCGTTTTAAAGCGTCTGAAGGTATATCACGACCAGACACAGCCTCTTATTGATTTCTATACCGCAAAGGGCGTTCTGCGCAGCGTAGACGGCACTGTGGATATGAAAGATGTATTTAATGCAATTATAGCAATTTTGGAGAATTAATATGGCAGTATCAATTAAGTCCGAACGTGAAATAGAGTTGATGCGGGAGTCCTGCAGACTTCTGGGTATCGTACATAAGGAGATGGAGGAAAAGATACGCCCGGGTATGACCACTCATGAGATTGATGTGATTGGTGATACATTAATCAGAAAGCTGGGGTGTATCCCGAATTTTAAGAATTATAACGGCTATCCCGCAAGTATCTGTGTTTCCGTGAATGATGAGGTGGTGCACGGTATTCCCAGCCGCAAGCGTTATCTGGAAGAAGGAGATATTGTCAGTCTGGATGCGGGCCTGATTTACAAGGGATATCATTCCGATGCGGCGCGAACACATGCTGTGGGTCAGATCTCAGCTGAGGCACAGAAACTGATGGACGTAACCAGACAAAGCTTCTTTGAAGGTATAAAAATGGCAAAAGCAGGAAATTATTTATATGATATTTCCAATGCCATTGATGCATATGTTAGTTCTTTTGGATATGGTATTGTCAGAGAACTGGTAGGTCATGGAATCGGAACGTCCCTGCATGAGGATCCGCAGATTCCAAACTTTGCCCAAAGAAGAAAGGGACTTAAGTTGCAGGCTGGCATGACTCTGGCAGTGGAACCCATGATTAATATGGGAAGAGCGGATGTAGTATGGTGTGACGATGACTGGACGGTAGTGACGCAGGATGGTTCCCTGTCAGCACATTATGAAAATACCATACTGATTACGGACGGCGAGCCGGAGATTCTGACACTTTATTAAGGAGTCGTATAAGCGACAGAGCGAGGAAGAGATGACAGGATATTTCGCGACCTCGAAAGCGGGGCATGATAAGGACCAGCTCTATGTAATAGTGGATTGTGATGAGAAATTTGTTTTTCTGTGTGACGGCAAATACAAAACACTTGCAAGTCCCAAGAAAAAAAGCAGAAAGCACATTCAGCCCATTAATTCCAAGGTAGAGGAAGGTCTGTATACGAAATTGGTTAATCGTGAGAAAGTATATGATGAGGAAATCAAATATGCTCTCCGAATATATAACGAAACACACCGATAATTTTAGAGATGATGGAGGATTTATATGTCTAAAAGCGATGTAATTGAAATCGAAGGAACAGTTGTAGAAAAGCTGCCCAATACCATGTTTCAGGTAGAGTTGGAAAACGGTCACAGAGTACTGGCACATATCAGCGGTAAGCTGCGTCAGAACTTTATCCGTATTTTGCCCGGTGACAAGGTAACTTTGGAGCTGTCTCCCTATGATTTGTCCAAGGGACGTATTATTTGGAGAGATAAATAATATTGATTTAGATTTCATATAGGAGATAGGAACAATGCTAAGACGAATCAGAAATGCGGCCGTCATACTGGGGATCAGTGTATTGGCGGGAACACTTCTTTTGACCTTAGCATTTTGCCTTCCTGTGGACAGGATTAGGGAGAATGTGAAGGCATCCCTGTATTATATGCTGGAAATACAGGAGGATGAGAACGGCGACCCTGACAGAAAGGCGTTGCTGGCGAAGAAGGAAAATTTTACGGAAGCGCTCATGGTACAAAACGCCTTGGAAAAGGTGGAGGGCAGGAATCCTTACGAGCATGCTATGTATATCTATCACTATGATTTGCTTGATGGCACTACTTGGGCAACGGAAGAGTCCTTAGTAACTTCTTTAAATCAGGGAACGGAAGGGATGTACCTGCGGGAATATTCCAAGTACTGGCATGGTTACCTTATATTCTTAAAACCCCTTCTGATGATATTTACATGGCAGCAGTTGGAGGTGTTCTGGTTCGGATTTATGCTGTTGTTTACAACCTTAGTAATATTATCTGCAGTATATAAAAAACAGATTGGTCTGGGACTGGGAATAGCGATGGCATTCTTGTTTATGAAGCCGGTGCAGATAATGATATCCGTGGATATGTCTGTTTGCTGGATGATTACGCTGGCAGGGATGTTGGTTTTGCTCCTGCGCTATGAGTGGTTACGCAAAAGGGATTGGTTGGAAGGATTCTTTATTATAGTAGGTATTGTAACCTCTTATATGGACTTTCTGACATATCCGGTAGTGACTTTGGTAATGCCGTTATGTGTACTTCTGGTACTTGGCCGTGAGGAAATGCGTGGTATAAAGCAAAGAATTGCGGAGTGGATATGGTTATGTTTATCGTGGGCATACGGTTATATCGGTATGTGGGGGATGAAATGGCTGGTGGCTGAGATTACCTTGCAAACAGGTACATTGCGAAATGCCGCATGGTCCGTTATCACGCGTACGGAGCCCTTAGACGGCAGACAAAGCTTTTTCTCCGGCGTATCCCGTACTTTGGAAGCGGTGTTTGGACAGTATGATACATCTATTTATATGGTAGGTATTGTATTAATCATTATTTGGTTATTATCTGCGTTTGCAGTTAATATAGGAAAGAAACAATGGGGAAGGTTTCTCCCTGTTTCCGGTTGCCTTCTGGCAGCAGCGATGATTCCGTTTGGGTGGCTGGTGCTCACACAGAACCATTCAGCGATTCATTGTGTGTTTACATTCAGAGTATTAGGCGCATCCGTTTTTGCAATCTGGTGTATGGCAGTTTCGCTGAGCAGACTGTTTTTGCATAAGGAAGTAGAGAATGAACAAAAACTTTAAAAATATGCAGAAAATCGATGAAAATGCTATTGCCAAGCAGGAAACGCTGTGTTATAATACATAACGGTCTTTTTTGAAAGGAGGGTTTAACGTGAAGGTTAGATCATCAGTAAAACCAATTTGCGAAAAGTGCAAAATCATTAAGAGAAAAGGACGTATCAGAGTAATCTGTGAGAATCCCAAACACAAGCAGAGACAAGGATAATTAATCACCAGCTTAATTTGAATTAAGTGAGTGAGTTCTTGTCCTGTTATTATGTGCGGCTGAACCCGGTGTTTGCGGGTTTTCATAATATATTGGAAAGAGCTTACGGGAGATTACTTGTTGGTACTGTCTGAAAGCGCAAGTTTTCGGCAGATGGATCGGATTCGTGTCCGATTGGGTGAAAGCCCCAATCAATTAGTAACTATGGAGCACATATTAACAGACCAAAAG
>JAZODQ010000051.1:0-13468 GCA_045597105.1 Acetatifactor sp. | reverse complement strand
TGAATAAGGAATTAAAAGAAGTATGTCTGCTTGAGCAGGTATATGTAAAGGCTGAGGATGGTAAGCAGACTGTTGCTGCATATGTAGCACAGGTAGCTAAGGAGAACGGTGCAAACTTAAGCATCAAGAAGTTCGTTCGTTTCGAGACAGGTGAAGGTCTGGAGAAGAAGAACGAAGACTTCGCAGCAGAAGTTGCAGCTCAGTTAGGTTAATCATTAGCAAATATACAAGGAGTCGGTACGAGTTTACTCGTAGCCGACTCTTTTTTTGCCTATAGGAATCTTTTATTTATGAAATGTGTCAAATAAATTGTTGCAAGAAACCAAATTGACAGAAAAGTCAAAATATATTATAATAAAACAATAAGATTTAATACAATTATAGAAAGAGGATTTACAAATGAAGAAATGGCTTTTTAACGCAAGTATTAAGAAAAAAATGAATGCCGGTTATATTATTTTAATCGTACTGATGCTCATTTCCGGTTTGTTAAGTATGGTATCGTTAGGTACTCTGCATAAGAGTATGAATGATTTTGCCAATCGCACCAATAGGGCTGCCACCGCAATAAAGATTTGTCGTATTGACATAAATATTGCGGCGAGAAATGTACGGGAAATGGCTTTGGCAACGGACTCTGCCAATTATGAAAAGTACAAGAATACTGTGGTAGAAAAGCTGACAGCAGTAGATGTGGAACTAAAGGCTTTGAAAGAATCAGAAGTACTGGATGAAGCGACCTATAAAGAGTATGTAAATGCCATAACAGAGTGGGCAACTATCGGCTATGAGATTATCGGTATGATAGAGTCAGGTGACAGATTGGCTGCAAATGAAAAGATATTCTCTGATTGTGTACCCGCACTGGATAATCTGGTTACTCTGTCAGAAAGACTGGATTCGATAACTGATGACAAGATGGCTACATCTTTGGAACATAGCCGGTTAATATTCTGGTTAAGTGTTGCCACAGTTGTTGTGTTTATTACATTTGCAGCAATTACCGCAGTTATTGTAGGCAGAACAATCGAACAGAGCATTGTGAAGCCGTTGGTTGAGATAGAAGAGGCGGCAAAGGAAATAGCAGAAGGTAATCTGCATTGTGAGATAAACTATCAATCAGCTGATGAAATCGGTCAGATGGCAGATAGTCTGAGAGAATCTATTCAAACCCTTGCATCCTATGTGGATGATATTGACAGGGCTATGAAGGAATTCTCTGAAGGTAATTTTGATGTGCAGCCGGAAGTAGAGTGGAAGGGGGACTTTGTTGCCATTCTGGATTCTATTATGGCTTTTGAAAAGAGTATGGCAGGTACCGTAAAAGGTATTCAGCGTGTAGCAGATCAGGTAGCGCTTGGTGCGGAACAGGTAGCAGACAGTTCCAATGAATTGGCAGCCGGAGCGACTGAGCAGGCAGGTGTTACGGAAGAGTTATCCGCTACCATTGAAACTGCCGCAGAAGAGCTGACGGTAAGTGCTGAAGCAGCAAGACTTGTCAGCAAAAAGGTAGTAAATTCTGAAGAAGCAATTGCAAAGAGCAACGAAAAGATGCAGGAAATGTTGCAGGCTATGGCAGAAATCAATACTTCCTCTCAAAAAATTCGTCAGATTATTGATACGATTAACGATATTGCATCCCAGACTAATTTGCTTGCTTTAAATGCGTCCATCGAGGCTGCCAGAGCTGGTGAGGCAGGAAGAGGTTTTGCAGTTGTAGCAGACCAGGTTTCCTTATTGGCGGCACAGAGTGCGGAAGCAGCAAATGAGTCCAATCATTTGATTGAATCCTCCCTTGTAGTGGTGGAAAAGGGTATCGGAATTGCAGACGAAACAGCAAAGCAGCTTGAAAAAGTAGTGTCTGATTCCAAGATAATTACAGAGGATATTAATCATGCGGCGGAAGCGTTGACCACACAGGCAGAGGCTTTTGACGGCATCATCAAGGGTGTTGACCATATCAATGATGTAGTACAGACTAATTCTGCTACATCCGAGGAGTGTGCGGCAGCCAGTCAGGAAATGAACAGCCAGGCTGAAAGGCTGGATAAATTAATCCGTAGATTTAAAGTAGGTAATTTTGAAGAAGAAAATATTTAGTTATGAAAAAAGGATAACTTCGGTTATCCTTTTTTTACTATGTTTTGATAAAATAAAAATGAACCGAATGCTTTTTTGATTCGTATATGAGTATGTAACCAAAATGTAATAAGGGTGGAAGTATGAAAAAGAGTGAAAAAAATGGAAGATAAGATGAAAGTCTATGGTCCAAGGCTCTTTGGCCTGTGTATGACCCTCTGCAGGAACAGGGATGATGCATGGGATTTGTACCAGGAGACATGGCTGAGGGCATATGAGCGACAGGAACAATATAATGATTCCTATACATACGAGGGATGGCTGACCGCAATCTGTGTAAATCGTTACAGGGACCATTTGAGAAGAGTAAAGATTGCACCATTTTTAACTTTATTCTCTACCACAGAGGAAAAGGAGAGAATGCTTGCGGATATCCCGGCAGAGAAAAGGGAAGATTATAGTGATGTGAGGCAGGCAGTAAATGAATTGCCGGATAAATTCAGAGAAGCAGTTATCCTGTTTTATTTTGAAGACAAAGATATTAAAAAAACTGCTGAGATTATGGGCGTTCCGGAAGGAACGGTTAAGACAAGACTTATGAAGGCAAGAAAGCTTTTAAAGGAGGTGCTGAAGGATGAATGGAGTTTTTAATTTTGAGCAATACACTGCGCCATATTTGGATATGGAAATGTTAATGGAACGGCAAATGCAAAAAAGAAAAAGAAAGCTTCTGATTTTGTCCGCAGTAGCAACGGTACTTATGTCGATGATAGCAGTGTTAATGCTATACATAATCTCAAAAGATAGCATGGAAGTATTTTTAATTTTATATATAGCGTTTGGGGCATATATTGTTTTAGGGGCGTTGTTGATTGGAAGATTTGTAAAGAAGGGAGAATATTTATGCGAATAATCGGTGTAAGTTTGGTTTTGATGCTTTATTTATTGATTATAGTATGTAGTGCAATTTTTGTATATAGAGATGCAAAGAAGAGAAAGATGAATCAGGTATTATGGACAATAGTGTCTATTTTTGGACCATTTTTAATGGGAGTCATTATCTATCTGGTTTGTAGAAAACCATTGGTGGATTTACTGTGTCCGAAATGCGGTGCGTCTGTAAACAGCACAGAGAAAACATGCATCAAATGTGGTGAATCTCTTTTGACAAAGTGCCCGAAGTGTGAGTTTCCGATTCAAACCGGGTGGAAAAACTGTCCAAAGTGTGGCAATGATTGGCCGGATAATTATAACCAGCCGGTCAGAACATATAAAAAAGAAAACGGTATCGGAATCACTATTTTTATTATTATGTTAGCAGTGTTGGGCTTAAGCATTACTGCTTGTTTAATGTTTTCAACAAGTAATTACACCTACTCCGGATACGGATATAGTGGAGAATGTGGTATGTACAATATAACTGCAGAAGATTTGTCTGATAACAGTGAAATAAAAAAATGGATTGATAGTTGTAATGCAAGTACAAAAAATTTACACGTACTGTTATCAACAGAAAGCGACACATGCATTTTATATGTTCGAGGCAGCGATAAATTGCTTAAAAGTAACTCCTTTGAGGTGCAGATTTCGGGTGAGTCTAAAGAAGTGCATTTTTATATTGAAGAGTCAGAATACGAAGATTTGTATGGCTATGATTTCTATATGTTTGAGTTTGAAGTAACTGATGATACAGAAGTAAGCATTCATTTCAACGGTAAGAAGGAAAAGGCGGAAGTTTCAATGATTGACAGGGATATCAGTGAATCAACATGGAGGAATTAGTATATGAATAGAGATAAGGGAATGAAAGCAATTATTGCAATATTGGTTATAGTCTGTGTCCTTCAGATGGGCAGTATTTCGTCTTTAAAATCGGATGTCCAAAATTTAAAGAATTCAGAAGTTCAGCTCAGAAGACTTTTAGAGGAACAGAGTGCTCAGATAGAAGCCTTGGAGTCAGAATTCTATGCGGAGAGTCATATGGCAGATACTTCCTTTGGTATAACGAATGTGAACTGGGAAGAGGGAAGGGTTCAATTTGAATTTACGGTAACACCAGTGAATATTACGGAAAGTATGCGCGTGGTGGTGAATAATACGTTAACATCTGTCGAATTGACCAGAAGCGGTAACTCATATGTGGGTACCCTTGAGTATCCTTTTGACGAGAAGACCTATGAAACCTCCTATTATATCTATGAGGGGGATAATGAAAAGGGTTCCGGCCTGATTGAATGGCTGGGAGCATCTACCTGGGCAGCAAAGGCTATGAATGTTTCTTTTGAGGGAAGTACATTCTATGGAAATGACAGGTTTACCATAGCAGGAACAATGCATTATTATTTTAATATACCGGAAGAATTGAAAAGTTTGAAGGTTGTTTTTCAGGATGAGGAAATAGCAGGAGATATGCAAAAGGAAGGGACTGTTGATATTAATTTATCAAAACAAATAACGATAGATGCAGAAAACTGCTTTAAGGAAATTTATATGGAATTTACCACTGCTTCCGGTACAATCTATCAGGTATATCCGACCTTATTAAGGGATTTGATGTATGATATGGAGCATAATAAAGAATCGCTTAATGCAACGGCAGGACAACTGGGACATATGACGATAATTATGAGCGATGGGACTATATACGAAACAAGCGTATAATAAAGGCGTATGCATACCCTTACGGTTTCTGCACATACTACCTCTGAAATCAATTGCAAGGAGGTATACCATGACACAGTTATCTGAAAAAGAGTTATCCACGATTCAGGACCTGTTATCGGAAGAAGAGTTAATGGTCAAGAAGTATCAAATGCTGGCTGCGCAGGCACAGGACTCAAATGTAAGAGAGAAGTTCGAGAGTATTGCCCGCAGACATCAGGAACATTTTAATGCATTATACGAGCATTTAAAGTAGGAGGTAGGAGATGCAGGATTATACAGACAAAGAGGTTTTGGCAGACGGCTTATATTCCCAGAAGGGCGCAACGGATCTTTATGATAAGGCGGCAAACGAATGTGCACATGCACAGGTAAGGAGTACGGTGCGAAATATCCTGGAGGAGGAGCATGATATTCAGGAAGATATCTTTGATATGATGCGTGATAAAGGACTCTATCCCACTCCAGCAGCAGAAGAAAAGAAGATTCAGGATGCAAAGCAGAAATTTGCACAAAGCTGTAAATAGTGAAATATTGCATAATATAGACCCGGAGAACAAAGTTTCTTCGGGTTTTATATTGTATCATTTCTGTTTTTTTTATATAATATTACTGCATTATTTTCTTTTGGCGGAGGTATGTATGAACCACTTGAAAAAAATGATTGCTCCAATCATTATCACAGTTATAGTTGTATTATATTTTTTAATATATGCGCTACCGCTTTTGCTTTTGGATGAAGTGCCGGGGCTGGTAAAGATTTTAGTGACATTGATACCACTATTGTTAAGTGGTGTTATGATTGGGGTTTTAATCAGCAGAATCAAAGAAATCAAAGGAGGAGAAGAAGATGATCTTAGTAACTACTGATTACATTTCAGGAAAGGAGCTGGAGATGCTGGGACTGGTAAAGGGCAGCACTATCCAGACCAAAAATTTCGGAAAGGATATTACACAGAGCTTTAAGACACTGGTGGGTGGCGAACTGAAGGCTTATACCGAGATGATGAATGAAGCCAGAGCATTGGCAACGAAGAGAATGGTTTCCGAGGCAGAAGCTTTAGGAGCAGAGGCGATTGTGAATGTGCGTTACGCTTCTTCTGCTGTTATGCAGGGAGCAGCTGAGGTTATTGCATACGGTACAGCAGTGAGATTTAAGTAAGAGAGCCTTTCTATTACATATATTGGAAAAATGGCTTGACGATACGACATGAAGTTGATATAGTATATTTTGTGAAGTGGTTTTGAAAACCACTTCACAAGACTTTTGAAACAAAAATGTGGTAGGTCAGGTAGAAAAATGAAAATAGTATGTGATTCATCAGGTGATTTATTAAATTGTGAAGGTATAAATTATGCGTCCGTGCCTCTTAAGATTATGACGAAGGAGCGGGAGTATGTAGATGATGCGTCTCTGAATGTAGAGGAGATGGTAGACTATATGCTTAACTATAAGGGTAAGTCAGGTACTGCATGCCCTGGTGTGGGTGACTGGCTGGAAGCCTTTGGTGATGAGGAACTGGTATTTTGTGTGACCATCAGCAGTAATTTGTCCGGAAGCTATAATTCGGCAATGACTGCAGCTGATGAGTATATGCAGGAACATCCGGAACGCAGGGTATTCGTAGTGGATTCACTGTCTGCCGGTCCGGGTCTCAGGCTTCTTGTAGATAAGATTGCATCCTATAAGGACAGTGATATGTCCGGTGAAGAGATATTTGCAGCAGTGAAGAGATATCAGGAAAATACGGAAACGGTATTTTCTCTGGAATCCCTAAAGAATCTGGCAAATAACGGCAGGGTAAGCCAGACTGCAGCAGTGCTGGCCGGCATCATTGGTATTCGGGTAGTAGGTGAAGCACTGAACGGGTATCTGGAAGTACTGGAAAAGGTGCGCGGTGAAAAGAAAGCCATCGCTAAGGTGTTCCAGGTTATGAAGGAAAAGGGCTACAAAGGTGGTAAGATGGTAATGGACCACTGTTTTAATGAAAATTTTGCGCTTACCCTAAAAGAAATGATTCTTAGTGAGTTTGCAGATGCAGAAGTTATTATTGTTAAGACCAACGGATTATGCAGTTTTTATGCGGAAAAAGGCGGTATTATTACAGCATTTGAGTGTTAGAATGCAGTGGGTATGATACTTGCTTACAGGATTTATTTACAAATATAAAATTTTTATGAGGTGGAACAACCCGGTGTTGTTCCACTTCTTTTTATGCTATAATGAAATGTAAAGCATTTTTGGACTGCAGAAGATGTCAGGAGGATAATGGATGAGTGCATTTGTCACATTCGAAAATGTGGGGAAGGTATATAAAACAGGTGAGGTAGAGATACAGGCACTTCATGATGTGAATTTTGAAGTGGAGAAGGGTGAGTTTTGCGTAATTGTGGGTGCATCAGGCGCGGGCAAGACTACTATATTGAATATTCTGGGAGGCATGGATGGTCTATCCACAGGTAAGGTTTGTCTGGACGGAGAAGAGGTGTCAGCGTATAACAAAAGGCAGCTGACTGCTTATAGAAGGCATGATATCGGGTTTGTATTTCAGTTTTATAATCTGGTGCCCAACCTGACAGCCAGGGAAAATGTAGAACTGGCAGCACAGATTTGTAAGGATCCATTGAATGCAGTACAGGTACTGAGTGAAGTAGGGCTGGCAGAGAGAATTGCCAATTTTCCGGCCCAGTTGTCCGGCGGTGAACAGCAACGTGTAGCCATTGCACGTGCGCTGGCTAAAAATCCTAAGCTGTTATTATGTGATGAGCCCACAGGTGCGCTGGACTTTCATACCGGCCGTGCAGTATTGAAGCTTTTGCAGGATACTTGTAGACAAAAGGGAAAGACAGTGATTGTTATAACCCATAATCAGGCCCTGACTGCAATGGCAGACCGTGTGATTACCGTGAAAAACGGTACCATTGCCGGTATGAGTATCAACGAAAATCCGGTGGATGTGGAGACAATTGATTGGTAATAGTCACATAGGACTTATGTATGGTTTTTAGAAAGGAAAATGATATGAAGATTTCAGCTTTTTGGAAATCCTCACTTCGAGAAATAAAGCATAGTTTCGGAAGATTCATTGCCATATTTGCCATAGTGGCAATAGGTGTAGGTTTCTTTGCCGGACTGAAAATCACCAAGGATGTGATGGTGGTAACTACCCAGAAGTATTATGAAGAAAAGCAGTTCTATGATTTCCGATTACTGTCTACTCTGGGCTTTGATAAAGATGCAGTGGCAGTAATAGGGGCTAACCATAATGTGAAATCAGTAGCAGGGGCTCTGAATTTTGATATTATGTACCATGATAATGCAGGCAACGACCAGGTATTACGTGTGCATAGTATTACGGATGAGCTGAATGAAGTAGAACTGACGGCAGGACGTATGCCGGAAAGTGCGGATGAATGTATTGTGGATGATTTATACTTTTCCGAGAAGGCAGTCGGGACTACTTTATATTTGTCTGAAGCAAATGAAGAAGAGGACTTGGAGAATTTTAGATTTAAAGAATACCAGATAGTAGGCATTTGTAAGTCATCTTATTATATTCATTATGACAGAGGAACCACATCGGTGGGAAATGGTAAGGTGGCATGCTTTGCGTATATGCTACCGGAAGCCTTTGACGCAGATTATTATACGGAGATTTTTGTAAAGCTTCAGGAAGAGCATCCTCTTTTCAGTGAAGAATATGACGAGTATATAGATGGTTTGGAGAGCGAGTTTGAGACTTTGGCGAAAAATGCTGCGGCGGACCGCTATCCTAATGTGATTGCAGAGAGTAATAAGGAACTTGCAGATGCAAAGGAAACGCTGGCTGAGGAGAAGGCAGAGGCGGAGGAAGAACTGGCGGATGCATGGCAGGAACTGGAGGATGCACGGACGGAGCTGGCAGATGCAGAGCAGGAGATTGCTGATGGCCGGAAAGAACTGGATGATGCCTATGAGGAAATCGAAAAGAATAAAGAAAAGCTAGAGAAGAATGAAAAGCTCCTGGCAGAGAAGGAGCAGGAACTTGCCGATGGCCTGGTAGAATACGAAGAGGGCTACAAGCAATGGCAGGAGAAGAAAGCGCAGCTGGATGAGGCAGAGGCTACGCTGCAATCCCAGTCCATGACGCTGGAAATGCAAAAGGTAAAGATTGCAGAGCAGGAAGCAATGCTTGCATACACGGAAGGTATGATGGGAGGCAGTATACATCTGTTCCCGGATGTTGCAGAGCAATTGGCCAAGGGTAAGGAACTGCTTGCGGCAGGTAAAGCACAGATTGCCGGCTATGAAGCGCAGATGAATCAGGGTAAGGCAGAACTTGCACAGGGCAGTAAGGCCATGCAGGAGGGGTATGAAGAGCTGAAAAATGCCAAAAAACAGCTGGATGACGGAAAAGTAGCGTTGCAGGATGGTAAAGAGGAAATAGAAAAAGGAAAAAAGCAGCTGGAAGAAGCGGAAGCAGAATTGGCAGAGGCAGAAATAACCTGGCAGGATGGTAAGGCGGAATATGAGGACGGCCTGAAAAAATATCAAGATGGTTTGAAAGAGTATGAGGAGGGCAAGGCAGAATTTGAAGAGGAAATTGCCGATGCTGAAAAGAAACTGGCGGACGCGGAGACTGCGCTGGCTGAAATCATGCCGCCGGATGTATACGTTCTTGGCAGAGATACCAATGTAGGGTATGTCTGTTTCGAAAATGATTCCTCCATTATCACCGGTATTGCCAATGTATTTCCTTTTTTCTTCTTTTTGGTGGCAGCACTTGTATGTGTCACTACCATGAACCGTATGGTTGAAGAGCAAAGAACACAGATAGGCGTGTTAAAGGCGCTGGGTTACAGTCGGGCAAAGATTATGGGCAAGTACTTTTTCTATGCAGGACTTGCAGCAGTTGCCGGATGTGCCCTGGGTTATTTCGGAGGAAGCTATTTGTTCCCTGCGGTTATCTGGTATGCTTATGGGATTATGTATCGTGTGGATACCATGGTATATATACTGGATCCCGGACTGGCATTGATATCTTTGATTGCGTCACTGCTGGCATCGGTTGGTGCTACATGGTGGACCTGCAGAAGTGAATTAAACCAGGTAGCGGCACAATTGATTCGTCCCAAAGCACCTCAGGCAGGCAAGCGTATTTTTTTAGAATATGTGCCCATTTTATGGAATCGTCTGGGCTTTTTGAAAAAGGTATCCATCCGTAATATTTTCAGATACAAGAAGCGTTTGTTTATGATGGTAACAGGTATCAGTGGCTGTACGGCCCTGTTGGTCACCGGTTTTGGTGTCAAGGATTCCATCGCAAATGTAGTAAATCAGCAGTATCATGAGATACAGATTTTTGATATCAGTGTGGACTATGAGGAAGAAGTGACCGCCCGGCAATTAAAGGCAATCGGCGATGTGACAGGTGTCAATGCTTACACACTGTTGTCTCAGGGAAGCATTGATGTAGTGACGGAAGATATGACCAAAACGGTCAATCTGATTATTTTCCCGGAAGAGGGAGATATCTCACCTTTTGTAAATCTGCATACCACGGACGGGGCGCCCATTTCCTATCCGGGGGCAGGTGAAGCAGTGATATCCAATAAGCTGGCTGAGAAGCTGGGTATGGATATAGGAGATGAGGTACAGCTTCGTACAGAAGACATGGAAGAATTTACGGCCACTGTTACAGGTATTCATCGAAACTTTGTAAATAATTATGTGTATATCAGCAACGATACGTATGTACAGGGCACCGGAAGTGAGGCAGAGCCGAAAACAGTGTATGTGAATGCAAGTGATAAGGATAAGCTGTATGAGCTTTCGGCGGAATTGATGAAACTGGAGGACGTTTTGGCCGTTACGGTCAATCAGGACACAATGGATATGCTGAGTGCCATGATGGAGAGTTTGGATCTGATTGTTCTGTTTATTATCGTATGTGCGGCAGGGCTGGCCTTTGTGGTGCTATATAATCTGACCAATATCAATATAATGGAGAGGATACGGGAGATTGCTACCATAAAGGTGCTGGGCTTTTATAAAAATGAGACCCGTTCCTATGTGTTTAGAGAAAACATGATGCTGGCATTTATGGGTTCTATTGTCGGATTGCTGTTAGGTAAGTGGCTGCATGCATTTGTTATGGCACAGGTAAATATTGATATGGTTTCCTTTGATGTACATGTAGAACCGGTCAGCTACCTGTACAGTATTGTTTTGACGCTTGGTTTTGCCTTGTTCGTAGGTCTGGTTATGGGGAAAAAACTGGAGGATATCAGCATGACGGAATCCTTGAAAAGTGTGGACTAAAATGTTGATAATTCTTAAAAAATGTTTATAAATTCTTAAGGTGTATTTTGCATATATATGTTGTATACTGTATGAAGAGGTGAAGTAAGGGAAGTGCTTCAGCTTACCGGTATCTGCAGAAGAGAATTTGTGCCATATATATGCAAATGCACAATTGACGTTTAAGTCCGGAAATGTGCTCATTGGGGGCGTAGTCCGGTATGACATACTTAAGGGGTACATAGTAGTGAGTGAACATTTACATAGAGAAGATGCGGTATCGACTCGCAAAAAATTGAAGTCAAAGTCAACAAAAAGATTGCGCAAGCTGAAACGGACCTCCGGCCTGTTTATTACACCGGGATTCTTGGGTGTGCTGATATTCTTTTTGTTGCCTTTTTTAGTTATTATATATTATTCCATGGTAGATAACCCTATTAACGGTGAGTTTGTATTCCTGGATAATTTCTTGACCATAGTGAAAAATAATGCTTTTCAAAGAGCGGTGAAGAATACGCTGACCTTTTCCTTTATATCGGTGCCACTTGCGGTAGTACTGTCTCTGATGCTGGCAATTGTGCTGGAGTCCAAGCTGCCCTTCAGAAGTCAGTTTCGTACTTTTTTCTTAAGCCCCATGATGGTACCGGTAGCATCCATCGTATTGATATGGCAGGTGCTGTTTCACTATAACGGTGCAGTGAATGAGATATTGATTGCACTGGGAGGAAGCCGGATTGACTGGCTGAAATCCGAGTATGCGCAGATAGTGGTAGTGATATTGTTTTTGTGGAAGAATCTGGGCTATAACATGATTTTGTTTATGGCGGCCCTGGCCAGTATACCCAGGGATATCTTGGAGGTTGCCAGACTGGAAAGTGCCACACCCCTGCAAACCTTTTGGTATATCAAAATCAGGTATTTGTCTTCCAGTATTTTGTTTGTAACCATTATGTCGTTAATCAGTTCCTTTAAGGTATTCCGGGAGGTATACCTGCTGACGGGAGATTATCCCTACGATACCATTTACATGCTACAGCATTATATGAACAATAAATTCGAGCGACTGGACTATCAGATGTTATCGGCAGCGGCTATTTTGATGAGTCTGGTAATGATCGTAATCATAGGCATCATGTTTATTGTAGAAAATCATTTCGGAAAGGATGTGGAAGGATGAGAAAAGAGAATGCATCTGAACGAAGTGACAAAAACAGAAAAAGAGCGAAAAAACTGTTTGCCTATGGTAAGATTGGTCTGGCAACATTGATTGCGGCATCCTTTGCGATTTTGTTTCTGATGCCCATTGTATTGACAATCAGTAATTCCTTTATGTCTGCTTCCGAAATATCTTCCAACTACGGTGTGGTTTTTGCTACTAACAGTAACGGTGGTAAAGTATTTATCTCAGAAGCAGTGAACCTGAAGCTGATTCCGGATATGGTTTCCTTCAGCCAGTATGAAACAGTACTGCTTAAGAGTCCGGACTATTTGCTGAAATTCTGGAATTCCGTGGTATTGGTGGGACCTATTGTATTGTTCCAGTTATTGGTGGCATCCCTGGCGGCGTACGGTTTTGCCAGATATAATGGAAAGCTCAGACAAATCATTTTCTTTGCTTATGTAATTTTGATGCTGATGCCCTATCAGGTGACGCTGGTGCCCAATTATCTGGTGGCGGACTGGTTTCATATTCTGGATACCTATTGGTCCATATGGCTGCCTGGTATTTTCTCACCCTTTGCGGTATATTTGCTTACAAAGTTCATGCGCAAGATACCGGTTGGCGTGATTGAGGCTGCACAGATAGATGGTGCGGGAGAGTTCCAGATTTATCGTATGATTTGCATGCCCCTTACCAAAGGCGCGTTGTGCTCTGCGGCGATTTTGGTATTTATCGACTACTGGAACATGGTAGAGCAGCCTCTTATTTTGCTGGGAGATGCGGAAAAGCACCCCCTGTCGGTATTTTTGAGCAAAATAAATGCGGGAGAAATCGGTCTGGCATTTGCGGTGGCAACCATTTATATGGTTCCCAGTTTGTTGATTTTCCTGTATGGAGAAGAGTATTTGGTAGACGGTATTACTTATCAGGGTGGTATCAAAGGATAATGTAGGAAAAGCTTCGGAAGCAGATTTCTTAGAAGAAATTTATTTCCGTTTTGAGAAAGTAAAATAATAGAGGGAACGACTTATGAACGAGAACAAATCAAAACGTAAAGATTGGGTTAAAAATTTTGCCATTGTTTTTTTAACCATTTTATTGATACTGACATTCTTTTCACAGACAATTATGAATTATTCCCTGCCCCAGGTGGCAACCCAGTATGTAAGCAATGGCAATATTACCACCAGAATCAGAGGTACGGGCACGGTGGAAGCAGTGGATCCCTATTCTGTTATCCTGGGGGGAGAGGATCCGGAAACAGTTTCCATCCACAAAATTAACAA
>JAZODQ010000050.1:0-2895 GCA_045597105.1 Acetatifactor sp. | reverse complement strand
TTGTAAGTGGTAAACTAAATCCAGCAGATTTTGGCAATTAATTTCCAGCAATTATCAAACCTCACTGAGATGATGATATACTGTCATCCGGAGGTGAAGAAAGGATGATTGAGTGGATGATTTATACCAAAATCCATGAGCTAAAAAATAATGGGCTCAGAAAAACACAGGTTGCAAGAAAACTGAATATTAACAGAGAAACAGTCAGCACCTACTGGGATATGTCCCCAAGTGAATACGCAGCCAAAGAGACAGCTTCGAAGAAGCGTAAGAAAAAGGCTGACGAGTACAAAGAGTTTGTACTTGAATGTCTCACGAAATATCCGGATATGTCTGCAGCGCAGATTTATGACTGGATTAAGGAACGGACATGCCTGGAAACATTAGATTTCCGGAAACGTGCTTTTCGTAGCTATGTACAGGCAGTTCGTGAGGAATACGATATCAAAAAGCCTGTATCATCAAGGCAGTATGAAGCTGTGGAAGAACTGCCGATGGGACAACAGGCACAGGTGGATATGGGCGAAATAAGTCTGGAAACGACCACCGGAAGAAAGCGAAAGGTCTATTGCTTTGCAATGGTACTTTCACATTCCAGATATAAGTTTATTCTGTGGCAGGAACGTCCGTTTACAACAGACACTTTTAAAACAGCCCACAGGAAGGCCTTTGAGTTCTATGGGGGAAGACCAAGGGAAATCGTATATGATCAGGACAAGATACTTGCGGTCAGTGAAAATCATGGAGATATCATTTATACGGAAGGTTTCCAAAGCTATGTAGATGAAGTGAAATTTGAAGTATTTCTGTGTCATGGTGCGGATCCGGAATCCAAGGGGAAAATTGAAAATGTAGTAAAGTATGCAAAGCATGGTTTTGCCAAGCATCGGATATTCAGTGATATAGACAGTTTTAATGCAGACTGCATTGCCTGGTTAGAAAGAACCGGAAATGCTGAAGAACACGGCACAACAAAAAAGATACCGGCGGAAGTATTCACCCTCGAAAAGGAATACCTTACACCAGTATCTAATCACAGTTTCTGTGCTGCTACAGAAAGTATAACCTATCAGGTTAGAAAAGACAACATCGTTTTATATAAAGGTAACCGTTATCGTGTACCCAAAGGGACTTACTGTCCCGGCAAAAAAGTTTATATGGTGGTAGAAAATGAAACCATCTCCATTACGGATAGTCTGACCGGCGAAATATATGCTACCCACCCATTATGCCACGATAAAGGAAAACTGATTGGCCAGAAACGTGTGGAACGGGATAAAAGTAAAACTCTTCAGGAGCAGGAACGTCTCATTCAGGAATTGTTTGAAAATGATGAACTGGTACAGCCTTTTCTGGAACATATCCATGAAGCAAAGCCACGCTACTATCGTGACCAGTTGGGTGTAATCCGCAGATTATTTGAGGAATGGAATGCTGATGCTGTAAAGCGCGGTCTCAGATACTGCACAGAGAAGGAACTTTACTCTGCCAGCGATTTAAAATCAAGCATAATCTATCTGGAGCAGGTGCTTTCTGATAAGCAGAAAATAAAAAAGAATACAGGACCGGTACTCCCGGAAAAATATCGTGGGAATCACGTGGAGGTCAGGGATTTAAGCATTTATGAGGATGCAATGGAAAGGAGTACCGCAAATGGATAATCTACAGGAAATCAGGGCATATGCAACTACACTTAGCCTGGTACATACAAAGAGTGAATTGGAGAAACTGATTCATGAAGCAGAAAGAAATGAAGTAAGCTACACAGAGTTTTTGAAAGACGTTCTTGGCAGTGAAATCCGCCATCGTCAGGATAAAGCAAAAGAAAGAAGAATTAAGGAGGCCGGTTTCCCTTATCAAAAATATTTAAAGGACTTCGATTTGACGTTTTGTCAGTCGATAACGAAAAAACAGCTGAATCAGTTGTCGGAACTAAACTGGATTGATGGTATTTACAACCTTATACTCTCCGGTCCGCCCGGTGTAGGAAAGACACATCTTGCCATTGCGCTTGCCTATAAGGCGTGCGAAGAAGGTTATAAGGTCAGTTATACAACCATGCAGTCACTGATGCAGACGCTTCGGACGCATGAAATAGACCGTCGAAGTAAAGCGAAAATGAACCGGATACAGAAATCAAACCTGCTGGTGGTGGATGAAGTAGGGTATCTGCCCATTACTTCTACAGAAGGTAATCTATTCTTTCAGCTGATATCCGAGTTACAAGAGCAGACATCCATTATCATTACTACCAACAAAGGGTTTGAAGAATGGGCTGAATTTCTGGATGACGCAGCATTGGCAACCGCTATTCTGGACAGACTGTCCTACCGCTGTGACCGCATTCAGATGTCCGGTAAAAGTTATCGTTTGGAAAATCGCAAATCATTTTTGAACAAAGGAGATGCCACAGATGAAATTTAATAAATATTTACCTTTGGAAACAAGGGAATTTCTGGAAAAACAGTATAAAGAATATATCAAAGAAACTCCTATGACCAAGAAGGAGCAACGTGTCTTAAGAGAATGGGTAAAAGATGGGCATAGCGTTTATGAAAATGCATCTCTCGCATGTGCTGAGGGAGGAGTTCCTGTTGAATTCCTGACAGTATGGCGTGAGGAAGAATATATCCGCCAGCACACGAAAGGAATGAGCCCGGAAGAAACCAGAAAGTTTGCTATGAATTACTATGGTTGGGATGATGACGAACCTGAAGCAGACCGGGAAAGTCTTGGGGAAGCCTTAAAGAGAATGGAAGAAATGGAACTTCCATTTCAATAAAAAAATGCCCACGGAGCAATCCGTGGGTGTATACAAAAAATGCTGGTGCTTAATTGCCAAAAAATGCTGGAAATTAATTGCCATTTTTTGCTGGAAAGTACTTGCCGTTTACA
>JAZODQ010000049.1:0-13911 GCA_045597105.1 Acetatifactor sp. | reverse complement strand
GAAGAATGTCCTAAGGGTCAGTGCACCAATCCTTATGGCTGGACCAAGTCCATGCTGGAGCAGATTCTGAGTGATATCCAGAAGGCAGATAATGAGTGGAACGTGATTTTGCTGCGTTATTTTAATCCCATCGGTGCACATAAGAGCGGCACCATCGGCGAAAATCCCAGCGGCATACCCAACAATCTGATGCCTTATATTACGCAGGTGGCTGTGGGTAAGCGTGAACAGCTGGGCGTATTCGGTAATGATTATGATACCCATGACGGCACCGGTGTGCGCGATTATATCCATGTAGTGGATTTGGCACGCGGACATGTAAAAGCGCTGGATAAGGTAAAAGAAAACGCCGGTCTTAAGATTTATAACCTGGGTACAGGTACCGGTTACAGTGTGCTGGATCTGGTAAAGAATTTTGAAGAAGCTACCGGGGTGAAGATTCCTTATGAGATAAAGGAACGTCGTCCCGGAGATATTGCAACCTGCTATTCTGATGCTTCCAAGGCTGAGACAGAGCTGGGATGGACAGCAGAGTATGGAATCAAAGAGATGTGTGAGGATTCCTGGAGATGGCAGAAGAACAACCCCAACGGGTATGAAGCCTAGCTCCAACGTTTTTCAAGTACCTGAAGTACAAAGTATACAGGAAACTGCCTCTTGACGGGCACATCCTCGCCTGGTTATGGGCAGAAATAACTTTTGGTAAAAATACTCGAATTTACTGATTTATAAAAAGTGATTGGAACAATCCCGCTTGCGGATAAATGTTTCAATCACTTTTTTATAAATTAGTATAAATAAACAATTTTATGCTACGTACAAATACATAAAGATGAAGTGGCAGATGCTTCCGCCCATGACGAAAAGGTGGAAGATTTCGTGGGAGCCGAAAAATTTGTGTTTGGAGTTAAAAATGGGTAACTTCAAGGCATATATAATGCCGCCGATGGTGTAGACAATACCGCCACCCAGGAGCCACAGGAATGCAGCCAAGGGAAGGGTGTCCAGCAGAGTGCCGAAGATAAATACAGCAGTCCAGCCCATGGCAATATAAATGCAGGAGGAGAACCATTTAGGACAGGTAATCCAAAATGCTTTAATCAGAATACCGGCCAATGCAATGCTCCAGATGACTGTCAACAGAGTGTAGCCCTGATGGCCGCCCAGAATAACCAGGCAAACCGGTGTGTAAGAGCCTGCTATCAGTACGAAAATCATCATGTGGTCGATTTTACGGAAGATGCGAAGTTTGCTGCCACTCAAATTTACGGAGTGGTATGTGGCACTGGAACCGTAAAGCAAAATCATACTTCCCATGAAGATGCACATGGCAATAAAAGTTCGGGGCTCAGCAGTAATGCCGGATTTGATTAGGAGCGGAACTGCTGCAAAAACAGCCAGCATCATGGCGATAAAATGTGTGAGGGCACTGCCCGGTTCTCTAATTGTTATTTGCATATGAATACCTATACCTTTCTATAAACTGTCAACATGTATCAGTGCATAATATTCGTAATAATAGTATGTCCTTTTCTTTTGAAAATACACAAAAGAGTTACAAAAACTTCTGGATGTAGTATTCAAAACTACGTTGTACAATATTTATACTACATCTTGTTTGGGATAATGTCAATAATTTGTTGTCAGTATATATATTCACGCAAATTTGATTATGTCAAAGAGAGGAAATGCACGGGAAAACGGTAAAGATTTAGAAGTCATCCTCTTCGATTACATGTATTTCCAGGTAATCAAAATCAATCTGTTCTATAAAATTATCCTGATAGAATCTGGCTTTGTCGTGGCGTTTGAATTCAGCTACGGTTTTGTCAAGCCAGATGGGCTTGCCCAGATCAAATTCATAGCAGATTTCATCCAGAGCTTTAAAAATTTTATGTGTTCTGGTATCCTGTTCATCATTACAAATGCAGGTATCCCGCAGCATGCGGTTATCTTTAAAAATTTTGGCCCATAATCGGAACATAGTGCCCTCCTTTGTACAAGCAATATGAATTAGTATATCACAATTTATAATCTAAAAAAAACATTAAAATATAGAGAAATGCATACAATTCATAGGTTGTTTATGTTATACTTATTATATTGGAGAAATGGATTTCAGAAAGGTAGAGCAAGATGCAAAATAAGGTTAGTAATGGTGATGGCATTGAGAGCTGGAGAGAGGTGACTCTGGTCTATAATGCTGCACTGAGACAGGTGCAAACCAAGATGGAGATATTGAATGATGAGTTTCAGCATGTACATCAATATAATCCCATTGAACATATCAAGGCACGTATCAAGACGCCGGAGAGTATAGTGAAAAAGTTGAAGCGTCATGGGTATGAATCGACTATTGACAATATGGTGAAGCATATCAGAGATATTGCCGGTATTCGTATTATTTGTTCTTTTACATCGGATATATATAGAATCGCTGAGATGATCGGTGAGCAGAAGGATATCAAGGTTTGTGGAGTAAAGGATTACATCACCTATCCGAAAGCAAGTGGTTATAAGAGTTATCATATGATAGTTACCGTGCCGGTATATTTGTCTGACCGTATCGTAGACACTATGGTGGAGATTCAGATACGTACTGTTGCCATGGATTTCTGGGCAAGTCTGGAGCATAAGATTCATTACAAATTTGAGGGAGATGCGCCTGATCACATTAAGAGCGAGCTGATTGAGTGTGCCAAGATGGTGTCGGATTTGGATGCCAGAATGTTGTCTCTGAATGAGGAGATATTGGCAATCAGCCAGTCTACGCAGAATCTTAGCTAAGAGCAGAGATATAAAGAAAAGTTCGTTTGCTGTCTCTATAAAATGAGGAGTGCCCGGATACCTAAAATGAGGAGTGCCCGGATACCTCGCGGCACCCGGGCTATTATGAAAAAATTTATCTTGTAGTCAAATTGACGGAGAATGAATTAACTCCATATATGGAGTATAGCAAAAGAATATGAACAAATTATGAACAACTTGTAAATGATTGATGAATATTTACAAAAAGGTTGTTTTAAAACAAAAAATATTGTGCAGTATTCACAAATAATGCTTTGACGGATATGGTTGTCACGAAATCAAAATAGTGATAAAATATATGGGAGAAACTATAAAGCCAAAGAAAAATGATAAGATATGCTCGGAGGGAAATTGATGGACAATTTTATAGATAAGATAGCACATCGTTTTACAGCACAAGAGGTAATAAAAGCGAATTCGGCAGCAGAGGCCGCAGAGCTTAACAGATTAAAAGAACAGATGGATAAGTACAATGCCTGTGTGGAACAGATGGAAGTGCTGACCAATGAGATGAAGGAAATTGAAAGTCGTCTGGGTAATATGCTGGATGCTACTCAAAATTTACCCCAGAATGCTCCTGAGGGAGGTTACCTGGAAGAATTTCTGGAGGATAACTTTTCAGAGCAGGTGGCGGCACTGATAGAAGGAAGTAAGACCCAGATGGATACAGTTGCAAGAGAAAGCATGATGCAGGTAGATGTTGTGACTAAGGAAAGCCTGAATCAGGTAGATACTGTGACAAGAGAAGGCCTGGCACAGATGGATTCCCTGGCAAAGGAGAATATGGCACAGATGGGTTCCCTGACCAGAGAAGGTCTGGCACAGATGGACGGCATGGCAAAGGAAGGCCTGGCGCAGATGGATTCCCTGGCAAAAGGAAGCCTGGCCCAGGTAGATAATATGGTGCAGGAAAGCCTGACGAAGGTGGATGCTATTGCAAAAGACAGTCTGGCACAGGTAGATGCACTGACCAAAGAGAGTGTAGCGCAGGTAAGCAGTGTGGCAAATGAGAGCATTGCGAAACTGGAGAATATGCAGTCAGAGAGTATGTCCAAGATGGAGAGCTTTCAGCAGAAAAGTATTGCAAAATTGGAGAGTTTCCAGCAAAAGAGTCTCAATCTGGATGCAATCGGCGAAGTTGTAGCAGCTCGCGGCGACAAGATTGATGAAAGTGTGCATAAGGAATGTGTAAAGGTATACCGTAATGTACAGGCTGTTGTGAATGAAGAAACCAACAGAACCATGGAATCCATGCAGGGTGGTTTTAAGACCTTTACGGATAAGCTGAAGCTGGTGATGATTATCTCCGGCGCGGCTGCAGGTTTAAGCGCTGTAGCAGTGGTACTGCAGGTGCTGGGTATGCTGAATATTATATAGAATTGAGGAAGTTTTATGGCAAAGCAATTGTGGAAACCGGGTAATATGGTATATCCCCTGCCTGCTGTTATGGTAAGCCTGGCAGATGCACAGGGAAAGCCGAACATCATTACATTGGCGTGGGTAGGAACCATATGTACCAATCCGCCCATGGTATCCATATCAGTCAGACCGGAACGTTATTCACATCCGATATTAAAGGAGACCGGTGAATTTGTCATTAATCTCACGACCAAGGATTTGACTTATGCTACGGATTATTGTGGTGTCAAGAGTGGACGTGATGTGGATAAATTTAAAGAAATGCATCTGACGGCTATACCTGCAGACCAGGTAAAGGCACCCATGATTGAAGAGAGTCCGGTAAATATTGAGTGCCGTGTGCGCCAAGTTTTGGAATTGGGTTCCCACGATATGTTCCTGGCAGATGTGCTGGCAGTCCATGTGGACGAAAAGTATATGGACGAGAATGGAAAGTTCCATTTAGAGAAGGCAGAGCCCATTGTGTATTCTCACGGTGATTACCTGGCAACAGGTGAACTGCTGGGTACCTTTGGGTATAGCGTCAAAAAGAAAAGTAAATAACACAAATTAAGCACTTGCAAGCGAAAGCGGGCAAGTGCTTTTCTTCTGCCGGAAAGTAATGTGTAACCTTCCGGCAAAAGAAAAGCATGCCGTTGGCATGCTTGGGGTGTTACGTATCAGTATCCGGATGCGTGTGGTCCGAAAGCGGTGCATTGGCCTGATAGAGGCTGCCTCGCTGGATAGCAGTATGACCATATTTTTGGCGGATGCTGTCCAGTGCTTTATCCAGCTTTTGTTGCTTCTCATTTACAGGAGAGGCAAAATCAAAAAGATTCAGTTGGACGGGCTCGGATTCTTCTGTTAGTTTGGATGTCCGGATGCCAAGTAAACGAACCGGGGATTCATCCCATAGTTCACGGAACAGTTCGCAAGCTTTTTTGTAGATCACGTCCGTGGAGGCAGTGGGTGTGTTCAGCAGTCCCTGATGGGACACGGACTTAAAGGTGCTGTATTTGATTTCCGTGCATACCAGACTTGCGCAGAAATGATGGTCGCGCAAACGTTTACCTACGGATTCGGCTAGCTGCAATAGTACCTTACAAGCTTCTTCGTAATTGGTGATGTCCTGGGTGACGGTAGTGGAATTGCCGATACCTTTGGTCTGGGCAGGCTGGGAAACAACAATGGAATCGTCAATTCCATTGGCAAAATTCCATAATGTACGGCCATGACTTTTTAAATGACTTTCAATGATGTAAGGATTGCTGCAGGCCAGGTCACCGATAGTGAGAATACCAAGGTTATGCAGTGTATTTACACTGGAACGGCCGCAAAGAAACAGAGAGGATATGGGCAGGGGCCACAACTTCTCCTTGATTTCAGAAGCGAATAAGGTATGTACCTTGTGGGGTTTCTCAAAATCGGAGGCCATTTTGGCCAGTACTTTGCGGTTGGAAATGCCTATATTGACAGTAAATCCAAAGCGCCGGCAGACCTCGTCTTTGATAATATGTGCAGCAGCTTCCGGTGAAGCATACTCCTTTGCAATAGGTGTGAAGTTCATATAACACTCGTCGATGCTTACCTGCTCTATTTCAGGACAAAGAGAGGACAGGTAGTTCATCAATTGCCTGCTTCTCTCGGAGTAGAGCTTATGGTCGGGTGGAACACTGATGAGGGTTGGACACTTGCGGTAAGCGTTTACTACCGGTTCTCCGGTGGTGATGCCGTATGCTTTGGCAGGGATGGATTTGGCCAGTACCACGCCATGACGTTTGGCGATATCTCCGCCGATAATGGCCGGTATCTCACGTATGTCAGTATCATGACCTTTTTCCAGAAGAGCAAGAGCCGACCAGCTGAGAAAGGCGGAATTTACATCGATATGAAAGATAATGTTTTCGTCCACCGGGCGTCCTCCTTTCCGGGGGAAAAGCAGTTTTACAACCTTTTTCCATACAATATATTATCATCAGTTTAGCATTCGAACGAATGTTTGTAAAGACTTTTGTACTAGGGATTTTGGCTTTACAAGCTTTCTTTTTATTGCTACAATATTGGTGTTTGTATTAACCAAAGAAATCGGTAGGAATATGAGATTTACAATACACAATAAAAGATTACAATTTGCATATATTAAAACTACATTATTGGTTCTTTTTTGCACATTGGTGCTGGTAAAAGGATATGTCCCCTTTGAGAAGGAAGAGGACAATTATTTTCATGTGTTTTTAAATGGTGAAGAAGTTGGCATTGTGGCTGATAGGCAGCAAGCAGAAAATTTGTTTGTGGAGGCCAGAAGGAAGGTCGCATCAGATAATACGGAGCTGACTTTTATTGATGCTGAACTGGAGATTCAGGGAGAATCGGTGCTTTGGGGACACGTGAGTGATGATGCCCAGATTATGGGTAAAATGCTTGAAATATTGGATATGAATGTAATGGAGACGGTACAGCAGTCTTACACCGTGAAGGTGAATGAGACACTGCTTAGTCTGCATAGCAGTGAAGAAGTGAAGCATCTGTTGCAGCAGGCAGTGGATCAGTATGATACAGAGGGAAACTATGCGGTAGAGCTTGTTAAGGAGCCGGGACGTGCGGCCGGAGCGATGATGGTACAGATCGTGGAGAAGGAGAACGCACAGGAGCAGCAGGCGGCAAAGGAGGCACAGTTACAGGCCGGTATTCAGACATTTTTTGCTACAGCCGGTGAGAAAGTGCTTGATACCGAAGCACCAAAGTCTCTGGAAGATTTTGAACTGGGCATTTCCGATATTTCTTTTGACAAGCAAATAGAGATTGTAGAAGCATATTTGCCTGAAAATCAGATTACTGACATGGAAACTGCTTATCAGCAATTGCTGATGTGCCAGGATGTGGCTTCGGAGTATGTGGTGGAACCGGGAGACACTCTGTCTGAGATTTCCATAAAGGTAAATATTCCCATGGATGAGCTGGTGTCCATGAATGCCGGTCTGGAGAGCGTGAATTCCACCATCCGTGTGGGTGATAAATTGACGATAACCGTACCGGAGCCTGAACTGTCCGTGCTTCATACGGAAGAAGTATATGTGGAAGAAATATACGATGCACCCGTGCAATATGTGGATAATAATAGCTGGTATACCACGCAGACGCAGATATTGCAGCAGCCTTCAGCAGGATTTCGTAAGGCTGTAGTGAAAATTAACTATGAAAACGATATGGAAGTGAGCCGTCAGATTTTACAGCAGGAAATTGTAAAGGAAGCGGTGCCTAAGATTGTGGAAAGGGGTACCAAGATACCGCCCACCTATATCAAGCCCATCAGTGGCGGACGTATTTCCTCCTATTTTGGTAAGAGAAAGGCACCTACCAAGGGAGCTAGTACTTATCATAAGGCAGTTGACTGGGCTGTTCCGAAAGGAACCTCCGTCAAGGCATCCTGCGGTGGTACTGTTGCCAAAGCCGGCTGGGGAAGCGGTTACGGTTATGTGGTATATATCAATCATGAAGATGGCAGACAGACCCGTTATGCGCATTTAAGCAAAGTGCTGGTAAAGGCCGGACAGAAGGTAAAACAGGGCGATATTATTGCCAAGAGCGGTAATACCGGTGTGAGCTCGGGACCTCATCTGCACTTTGAGATATTGATAAACGGTAAGCAGGTAGACCCGCTGAAATATATTCAGTAACATACGGGAACGCGTATTCGGTTTACAAAATACGGTAATTGTGGTATAAAGATAAAAGAGGATATTTTTCTACTATATATTGTATACTTGTTTTTGTTTGAATATATATAACCCGAATAGAGGTAAAAATGATGGAACAATACGCAATCAAAGGCGGAAATCCGTTAGTCGGAGAAGTGGAAATAGGAGGTGCTAAGAACGCTGCACTTCCTGTTCTTGCTGCATCCATAATGACTGATGAAACCGTATATATAGACAATCTTCCCGATGTGCGGGACATTAATGTTATGCTGCAGGCAATGCAGGAAATCGGTGTGATGGTCAGACGTGACAATCGTCATAAGGTGACTGTGAATGCTTCCAATATCAGCAATCTGGTAGTGGAGAATGAGTTTATCAAAAAAATCAGAGCATCCTATTATCTGATAGGTGCCCTCTTAGGTAAGTATAAAAAGGCAGAAGTAACACTGCCCGGTGGCTGTGATATCGGATGCCGTGCCATAGATCAGCATATTAAAGGTTTCAAAGCTTTAGGAGCGGAAGTTACCATTGAGCATGGTCTGATTAAGACCAGAGCTGAGAAGTTAAAAGGCGCGCATATTTTCATGGATGTGGTATCGGTGGGAGCTACCATTAATGTAATGATGGCTGCAACCATGGCAGAGGGTACCACCATTATTGAAAATGCAGCGAAAGAACCCCATGTGGTTGATTTGGCGAACTTTTTGAACAGTATGGGTGCCAATATCAAAGGTGCCGGTACGGATGTTATCCGAATCAAGGGTGTAAGCAGTTTGCACGGTACGGAATATACGATTATTCCTGATCAGATAGAGGCCGGAACATTCATGTTTGCGGCAGCAGTGACAAAGGGTGATGTAACAGTCAAGAATGTGATTCCCAAGCATCTTGAGTCTATTACGGCGAAGCTTTTGGAAATAGGATGTGAAGTGGAAGAGGCGGACGATTGCATCAGAGTGGTAGCGTCCAAACAATTGACACATACCCAGGTAAAGACCCAGCCTTATCCCGGATTCCCTACGGATATGCAGCCACAGATTACGGTGGCGCTGGCACTTTCCAAGGGAACCAGTATTGTTACGGAGAGTATTTTTGAGAATCGTTACAAATATGTGGATGAACTTACACGTATGGGAGCGAATATCAAGGTTGAAGGTAATACCGCAATTATAAACGGTGTGGACAGATATACGGGAGCAAGCATTTCTGCACCCGATCTCCGCGCAGGTGCGGCTCTTGTAATGGCAGCATTGGCAGCGGAAGGCTTCACCGTCGTGGAGGATATCTATTATATTCAGCGTGGTTATGAGGATTTCCACATGAAGCTCCAGAATCTGGGAGCACAGATTGAATTGGTAGAGTCTGAACGCCAGTTGCAGAAATTCAAATTAAAAATTGGATAATTACTATTGACAAAAGTGTCTGTGCATAGTATTGTTTTTTGAGTAAAGATAAAGAAATAACTCTTATTCAGAGTGGTGGAGGTACATAGGACCTGTGAAGCCACGGCAACCCCGTATGACGGAAGGTGCCTACCTGAGCGAATGATTTCGAGCAATAAGAGGATGATAATCGTGAGATATGAGTCCGCTTATTATGAAATAAGCGGACTTTTTTATTAGCCCTTATTTGTAGAATAAGGAGAGAAAGACAAAGGTTGAGACAATGGAAAAACATTTATTTACTTCTGAATCCGTAACAGAAGGTCATCCCGATAAAATCTGTGATGCGGTATCCGATGCGGTGCTGGACGCGCTGATGGAGCAGGATCCTTTCAGCCGTGTGGCATGTGAGACTTGTACCAATACAGGTTTCGTACTGGTAATGGGTGAAATCACCACTAAGGCAAACATTGATATTCCTGCAATTGTACGCAAGACTGTTACAGAAATCGGTTATGATGATTCCAAGAAGGGCTTTGACGGTAACACCTGTGCTGTTATGGTATCCTTGGACAAGCAGTCTGCAGATATTGCCATGGGTGTGGACAAGGCTCTGGAAGCAAAAGAAAGCAATATGAGCGATGAACAGTTAGAGGCTATCGGTGCAGGCGACCAGGGTATGATGTTCGGTTATGCAACCAACGAGACTCCCGAGCTGATGCCCTATCCTATTTCTCTGGCACACAAGCTGACCTTACAGCTCACTAAGGTGCGTAAGGATGGTACACTGTCCTATTTAAGACCCGACGGTAAGAGCCAGGTATCTGTAGAGTATGATGAGAATGGCAAGCCTTTACGTCTGGAAGCAGTGGTATTGTCCACACAGCATGATGCAGAAGTAACCCAGGAGCAGATTCATGCAGATATTAAGAAATATGTATTTGAACCCGTACTTCCTGCAGAATTGATTGATGCGGATACCAAATTCTTTATCAATCCTACCGGTCGTTTCGTAATCGGTGGACCCAATGGTGACAGTGGTCTGACCGGTCGTAAGATTATCGTAGATACTTACGGCGGATATGCCCGTCACGGCGGCGGTGCTTTCTCCGGTAAGGATTGTACCAAGGTAGACCGCAGCGCAGCTTATGCGGCACGTTATGTGGCAAAGAACATCGTTGCGGCAGGTATTGCAGACAAGTGTGAAATTCAGCTGTCCTATGCAATCGGTGTGGCACGTCCCACCTCTATCATGGTAGATACCTTCGGCACCGGCAAAATCAGTGAAGAGAAGCTGGTAGAAATCATTCGTGAGAATTTTGATCTTCGTCCTGCAGGTATCATTAAGATGCTGAATTTACGCCGTCCCATCTACAGACAGACTGCAGCTTACGGACACTTTGGTCGTAACGATTTGAACCTTCCTTGGGAACAATTGGATAAAGTGGATGTACTGAAGAAATACTTATAGTAAATATACAAACGCTCCTTGCGAAAGGAGCGTTTTTGCTTTAAGATAAAAGTAATGATTAGGGGAAGGAAATGCATATGTCCGGGAAGAAAAAGCAGTTTTTACAAAGTGTGATACTGACAGCCATATTGCTGATACTGGCAGGTATAGGTGTATTCAGTGCGCCCTACCTGGTACCTGTACAACAGGTAAATGTGAGCTTTACCTATGAACTTGGCATGCCCGTCAGTGAGGAAATCACGGATTATGTCAGAGGTAAGAACTGGGCTGTGTCAAAAGCTGTTTTGGATATCAGTCAGGTGGACGAGTCCCGTGTGGGTACCTATATGGCCGTGGTGAAGCATGGCTTGCAGCGCTTTGATTACCACATCAGTATTCGGGATACCACGCCGCCGGAGATTCAGCCGGGAGATACGCTTTCCGTACTGGAAGCCGGAGAGGTTTATGGACCGGATTTTTTTGATGTAACCGTCCGGGATCTGAGTGGTCAGGTGAAACTTGGACTGGCACCCATGTCCGTGACCGGAGAATGGAAGGAAGCGGATAACTACAGTGATACCCTTTGTCTGAATGAAACCGGGTATCAGAAAATATTTCTGCAGGCCACGGATGCTTCGGGGAATGTTGCGCGTCAGTTGATTGAGGTTCTGGTGGACGAAGGACCGGAGATTGTGGGTTTGCAGCCCTATTACGTAAGTGTGGGCAGTGAGCTGGACTATTTAGACGGAATCAGCAGTTTAGATATGCTGGATGGTGATTTGACCGAGGACCTTTTGGTAGATGCTTCTGCAGTGGATGAGGATGCCACAGGGATATATCAGGTGCACTATTCCGTTAAGGATAAATATGGTTTTGAAACGAAGGAAACGGCAGATGTGTATGTGATGGAGCCACTGGAATTACAAAAGGCAATTAATACCCATGTTATCAATCGTTTGGACCATAGGATTGTAGGTGCTCCCAATTTATATGACGGAGGCTTTTATGAGACAGAGGATCCTGATTTTATAATGGAAGTCATGGAGCCTGCCTTCGTAGGTATCAGTATTAAAACCGGCTACTGGGGTAGCGGATTCATTATAGAAATTAATGACGAGGAAATTATTCTTTGTACAAACCAGCATGTACTGAAAAACAGTAAGACGGCAACGGTTTATTTTCATGATGGGACTTCCATTGTGGGAGAAACTGCGGGTATAAATGAAGGGCAGGATATCGGTTTTTTAACAGTGGCACGAAAGGATGTGCCCCGGGAACTTCTGGATACGCTTAAGACGGTTCATATCAATAAGGGATACTGGAAGATACTGCCCAATGGTCATGATTTGACCCTGTGCATGCGTACCATTAACAAGGACGGTAGTGTCTGGAAGGACATGACAGGGAGACTGGTATGGAAGATGGCAACACTGGGAGAGGGAATGTCCTACCGGGAGGTAGATCCCCTTACGGAATTTACGATTCCCTTGTACAGTGGATGCTCCGGATCGGCGATTTTGGATGGATACGGTAATCTGATTTCTATGGCAGCAGCCCACGGGCAGGGACATTATTTCGGAATATATCTGGGAAATATATTGGATTTCTTTCAAGAGGTTTTCGGAAGAGAAGTGAATTATTATTAGATGAGTTACGGGATGCAGAGAGAATTTGCATCGAAAGGAAGGTTTTACCATGGCATTTGCACATTTGCACGTTCATACGGAGTATTCCCTTTTGGATGGCTCCAATAAGATAAAAGAATATGTGGCACGGGTAAAGGAATTGGGCATGGACAGTGCTGCCATTACGGACCATGGTGTAATGTATGGAGTGATTGATTTTTACCGTGCAGCGCGGGAGGCAGGCATCAAGCCGATTCTGGGTTGCGAAATATATGTGGCACCAAATTCCCGCTTTGATAAGGAATTAACCGGTGGGGAGGACAGATATTATCATCTGGTACTGCTTGCTGAAAATAATACCGGCTATGCGAATCTGATGAAGATCGTCAGCAAGGGATTTACAGAAGGATATTACTACAAGCCCCGGGTGGATATGGAGGTACTGAACCGTTACCATGAGGGTATCATTGCACTTTCTGCCTGTCTGGCAGGCGAGGTGCAGCGTTATATCATGAAGGGAATGCCGGATGAGGCACGGAAGGCAGCACGTAAATATGAGGACTGCTTTGGCAAGGGCAATTATTTCCTGGAACTACAGGATCACGGTCTGCCTGAGCAGCGTCAGGTAAATATGGAACTCTTAAAGATGAGCCGGGAGCTGGATATTCCGCTGGTAGCCACCAACGATGTACATTATACTTATGCAGAAGATGTAGACTCTCATGACATCTTGTTGTGTCTGCAGACAGGTAAGCGACTGTCTGATGAAGACCGCATGCGCTATGAAGGCGGTCAGTATTTTGTAAAAAGTGAAGAAGAAATGAAAGGTTTGTTTCCCTATGCATGGGAGGCAGTGGAAAATACTCAGCTGATTGCAGACCGTTGCAATGTGGAAATTGAGTTCGGCGTGACCAAACTGCCCAAGTACGAGGTGCCTGAGGGGTATGATTCCTGGACCTATCTGAATAAACTTTGTACGGATGGTCTGGCAGAACGTTACGGAGATGAAAATCAACCTGCCGGAGATACAGGCATGACTTTGCGGGAGCGTCTGGATTTTGAGCTGGATGTTATCCGTACCATGGGATATGTGGATTATTTCCTGATTGTGTGGGACTTTATCAACTATGCCAAGAGCAATGACATCCCTGTAGGACCGGGACGAGGCTCTGCTGCAGGAAGTATTGTTTCCTATGCTCTGAAAATTACCAACATTGATCCTATCAAATATAGTCTGCTCTTTGAGCGTTTTCTGAATCCTGAGCGTGTATCCATGCCCGATATTGATATTGACTTCTGCTTTAACAGGCGTCAGGAGGTTATCGATTATGTGGGCCGCAAATACGGTGCAGACAAGGTGGTACAGATTGTTACCTTCGGTACCATGGCTGCAAAGGGTGTACTGCGGGATGTGGGCCGTGTTATGGACATGCCCTATGCCTTTGTGGATTCCATCGCCAAGATGGTTCCTGCAGAATTAAATATCACCTTGGAAAGAGCACTGGAAATGAATCCGGAGCTTAGAAAGCTTTATCAGGAGGATGAGCAGG
>JAZODQ010000048.1:0-4996 GCA_045597105.1 Acetatifactor sp. | reverse complement strand
GAAAAGCGTGTGAAGTTTCTGGTGACACAGGATTGTAAGGATGAAATCAGCGAAGGGCTTAAGCTGGTGCAGGAACTGATTGATTACGCGGCCGGATGTACCAGGCAGAAGGCCGGACTGGATAAATTAATTATCGGTATGAAGTGTGGAGGCAGTGACGGTTTGTCCGGCATCACCGCTAATCCGTTAGTGGGCAGATTTTCCGACAGGCTGATTGCCCGGGGAGGCACCACAATCCTGACGGAAGTGCCGGAGATGTTCGGCGCAGAGACGATTTTGATGAACCGCTGTGCAAATGAAGAATTGTTTGCGCAGACGGTAAAGCTAATCAATGATTTTAAAAATTATTTTACTGCCCATGGACAGACCATATATGAAAACCCTTCCCCGGGGAATAAAGCAGGCGGTATCTCCACTTTGGAGGACAAATCCCTGGGCTGTACCCAGAAGTCGGGAAGGGCTATTGTGCGTGGTGTATTGGCCTATGGGGACAAGGTGCAATGCGCCGGTCTGAATCTCCTCAGTGCGCCGGGAAATGATCTGGTGGCATCTACGGCTCTGGCGGCAGCAGGCGCCCAGATTGTGCTGTTTACCACCGGACGGGGGACACCCTTTGCATCGCCGGTTCCAACCATAAAAATATCCACCAATGATGCATTGGCGGATAAAAAGAAAAATTGGATTGATTTTAATGCAGGTATCCTGTTAGAGGAAGAAAATGAGTCTGTGACGGACCGCTTTTATGAGTATGTGCTGCGTGTGGCAAACGGAGAAAAGGTATGCGCGGAGCGTGCCGGTTTCCATGACATGGCTATCTTTAAGCAGGGTGTAACATTATAAAAGAATAAAAGGAAAAACAAATGGCCGGGTGTACAACCCGGCCTTATAATTTAAATGAAGCATTTTCTTAAACAATTTTTTCTATGTGCAAATTAGGATATTCCATCAGATTGATGAAGTTATCACCACTTTGTACAACAGGACGGGACAGGCGTTCTTTATTAATCATGATAATAGTGGCCTGTCTGCCATCGCTCAGGATACATTGGTTCTGCAGGTAGGAATTCACTACATTTGTCAGGAAAACCAAGAGGTATTCTACATCATATTTCTCATAGCCTTCTTCTTCGAAGATTTCAATTACTTTAAAAGGACACATAGCCGAGCGGTATACCCGGGCAGCAGTCATGGCATCATATACGTCCACGATGGAAATCATCTTGGCATAGGGATGGATACGATTGCCGGGTAAGTGCATGGGATATCCGGTCCCGTCGTTACGCTCATGGTGCATCAGTGCACTGTAGGCAATCTCGTCACCCACACCGGATTCTTTTAATAATTGATAGCCTGATATGGGATGGGTCTTAATCAGGCGATATTCCGAATCGGTAAGTTTGCCCGGCTTGGAAATAATCTCGTGGGGAATCATCAGCTTGCCGATATCGTGCAGAAGTCCGCAAGCGGTCATGGTTTCCACATCCTCCGGAGAGAATTTCATCCAGGTAGCAAAAATGTGACTGAGTAGTCCTACATTTAAGCAGTGTGCGTAAGTGGAGTCATCGTATTCGCGCATGTTTTGTAACATGCTCAGAATACTGCCGTTACCGACTGATTCGGTGATCTGAGCCAGTGAGTTTTGCAGCAATTCTTTTATGTCAACCTTGGCTTCCTTGGTAACGACCTTGTTGATTGCATCTTGGAAGCTGTCAATGCTCAATTCATAGTTCTTTTTGAACTCCTTGAATTCCTGCGTCTGTTTTAAACGCTCAGAGTATGACAGTGACATATCGGTAATGCTGGTGAGGTCAGCCAGCATGGAATTCTTACGCTCCACGTAAACGGAGTAAATACTGTACATATGAAGTTTGGTAATCAGATTGTCAGAGAGGATGGTTCCCTTGGTTAACACCAGCTGGTTATCCAGTGTTCGTACATCCTCAGCCACAATCATGCCCGGAAATAATTGTGTAATAAGAAGTCTTATTTTCATATGTTCACCTTCATTACTATGTAGGTTTCTTAAGTATAGTTACGATGATTATAACATATATTTTAAAAAAGTAAAAGTTACATTACGAAAATAAGTGGTTTCTTTTACAGAATGTTCATAATTTGTTAATTTACTCTTAGTGCATGGGTGTTGAATATAGTGAATAAATCTGATACAATATTAAGCGTGTTGTTTGTCTAAAAGGGAAGAGACACAACTGAAAGGTATAGCTATTATGAAGATTTTAGAAAAGATATTCGGAACTCACAGTGCCAGAGAGCTAAAGAAGATTGAACCCATCGTGGACAAAATCGAAGCATTCCGTCCTGCGATGCAGGCGCTTACAGATGAGCAATTAAAGGAAAAAACGGTTGAATTCAAAGAGCGTTTGGCACAGGGAGAGTCCTTGGATGATATTTTGCCGGAGGCATATGCAGTAGTCAGAGAGGCGGCAAAGCGTGTATTGAATATGGAGCATTACCGTGTGCAGCTGATTGGTGGTGTCATTTTGCATCAGGGACGTATTTCTGAGATGCGTACCGGTGAAGGTAAGACACTGGTTTCTACTCTGCCGGCATATTTGAATGCACTTACAGGTAAGGGAGTGCATGTAGTAACCGTAAATGATTATCTGGCAAAGCGAGATGCTGAGTGGATGGGCCAGGTACATGTTTTCCTGGGCTTAAGCGTAGGTGTGGTACTTAACAGTATGCCTTCCGAGCAGCGTCGTGCGGCTTATAATTGTGATATTACTTATGTAACCAATAATGAACTGGGCTTTGATTATCTGCGTGATAACATGGTTATCTATAAAGAGCAGCTGGTATTGCGTGGTCTGAACTACTGTATCATCGATGAGGTTGACTCCGTATTGATAGATGAGGCCCGTACGCCTCTGATTATTTCCGGTCAGAGCGGTAAATCCACAGCACTTTATGAAATGTGTGATTTGCTGGCCCGACAGATGCGCCGTGGTGATGACATGAAGGAACTGTCCAAGATGGACGCTATCATGGGTATTGTGCAGGAAGAGAATGGTGATTTTATTGTCAATGAAAAGGACAAGGTCATCAATCTGACAGCAGCAGGTGTACAAAAGGTGGAGAATTTCTTCCACATCAATAACTTTGCAGATGCAGAGAACCTGGAGATTCAGCATACCATTATTCTGGCACTGCGTGCCCACAATCTGATGTTCCGTGACCAGGATTATGTGGTAAAGGACAATCAGGTATTAATCGTAGATGAATTTACCGGTCGTATTATGCCCGGTCGTCGTTATTCTGACGGCTTACATCAGGCTATCGAGGCAAAGGAAAAGGTAAAGGTAAAGAGAGAAAGCAAAACACTTGCTTCCGTTACATTCCAGAACTTCTTTAACCTTTTTGCCAAGAAATGTGGTATGACAGGTACTGCACTTACTGAGGAAAACGAGTTCCGTGAGATTTATGGTATGGATGTAGTGGAAGTGCCTACCAATAAGCCTGTTCAGCGTATAGACAGACAGGACGCAGTATACAAGACAAAGGCAGAGAAGCTGACAGCCATTATCAATGAAGTAGAAGCAGCACATAAAAAAGGCCAGCCGGTTCTGGTAGGTACCATCAATATCGATGCCAGTGAAGAGTTGAGCCGACTGTTGACCAAGCGTGGCATTCCCCACAAAGTATTGAATGCAAAATTCCATGAAATGGAAGCGGAAATCGTTGCGGATGCAGGTATCCATGGTGCAGTTACCATTGCTACCAATATGGCAGGTCGTGGTACGGATATTTTGCTAGGTGGTAACCCCGAATATTTGGCAAAGCAAGAGCTTAGAAACGAGGGAGTTGAGCCGGAAAAAATCGAGCTTGCATCATCCTTCATTCAAGACGTAGATGACGAAATAAAAGCGTTAAGAGAAAGATATAACGAAATTCTTAAAAAGCACGAGGCTGTAACCGAAAAGGAAAAGGAAGAGGTTATTGAATTAGGCGGATTATATATCCTTGGTACAGAAAGACACGAATCTAGAAGAATAGACAATCAGCTTCGTGGACGTGCGGGCAGACAAGGCGATCCCGGAAAATCCTTATTCTTCATTTCGCTAGAGGACGATTTGGCTAGAAGATTTGGCGGAGAAAGAATGAAGCGTCTTTACACCTTCTTTAGGGTTGACGAAGAAACTCCAATTCAGTCTAAAATGCTATCAAGAAGTATTGAAAATGCTCAAAGGTCAATCGAGGGACAAAACTTTGGTATAAGAAAGAACGTTATTCAGTACGACGACGTTATGAACACTCAAAGAATGGTTATCTACGAGGAGCGTATGAGGGTTATCAGGGGAGAAAACGTTCACGAGCAAATTTTAAAGCTAATACCCGATTACGTTTTAGGAATACTTCATAGTACGGTAGATGCCAGCAAAACTCCCGACAAATGGGATATAGAAAAGCTCAATAGAGTTTTACAAGAAAAGGCTTTAGCTATCGGTACGGAGTTTTTAGATGAGGATAAGGCTCAAAAGTGGGATAACGAATATTTAGAAGAAAAGCTTTTAGAGCTGGTAGTACAGCAATACGAAGCAAAAATCGTTAGATATAGAGAAGAGGAGGGCTTTGATTATCACGCACTTGAAAGAGACGTTTTACTAACTAACGTTGATAGAAAGTGGATTGACCATATTGACAATATGGATAAGCTCAAAAGGGGAATATCTCTTCGTGGATTTGCTAACGAGGATCCTATCAACGCATTTAAGCGTGAGGGACTAGAGATGTTCGAAGAAATGATTGAGAGTATCCAAAACGATACCGTGTTTATGCTACTTAAAATGGAGCTTCGTAAAGAACCGGTTAAGCAAGTAAAAAGCGTAGATTTACACGCAAATATAAACGACAAAAAAACCGTAACCGTAAAGGGTGAGCCGGGAAGAAACGACCTTTGCCCTTGTGGTAGCGGAAAAAAATACAAGGCTTGTTGCGGTAGAAAATAAGGAGAAGATTATGATAAAAACAGATATTT
>JAZODQ010000047.1:0-6385 GCA_045597105.1 Acetatifactor sp. | reverse complement strand
ACCTTCTGCCGGATCCGTTCCGGTACCAAGCTCGTCCATAATAACGAAACTGTCCCTGTCCACTTCACCCAGCACATCCAGTACATTTTTGATATGTGCAGAAAAGGTAGACAAATTCTCCGTAATATTCTGCCCATCCCCGATATCACACAGGAAATTACTGTTCATACAGATATCTGCGCATTCACAGGTAACATGCAGTCCACACTGGGCCATCATACAATTTAGCATAACTGTTTTGATTGCCACAGTTTTGCCTCCGGTATTGGGTCCTGTTATCACGATTCCATGCACATCTCCACCAATTTGAAACTGTAGCGGAACACTTACATTTCTATCCATCAGCGGGTGCCTAGCATTCTTCAAAACAATCCTTCTCTCCATATTAACAGCCGGCTCCGCCGCGTCCATATCCACGCTCAGTTTTCCTTTAGAGAAAATATAATCCAATTTCTCAATCATGGCAATATTGGCGTTCATCTTCTCTCTCCGGGCTGCCACCATCACCGAAAGTGTATACAAAATCCGATAAATCTCATTTTCCTCACTTATTCGCAGAAGTTGCAATTCTTCATAATACTTTGCCACACTTGCCGGCTCGATAAAAAAGGTGCTCCCGGTGGCCGACTTATCAATCACACTGCCGGATATCTTCAGCTTATATTCCTTTTTCACGGGAACGCACAACCTGCCATTTCGAAAGGTGCAGTAACTGTCCGCCATACACTCTTTATTGCTTCGCATGATTTGCTCCGCCTTCTGCTTCATCTGCTCCTCACACTTCATGATTTGACTTCGTATCTGCTGAAGCTCCCTGGAAGCATAGTCATCCACTGCACCGTTTCGTATCTGTCTTGCAATTTCCTCCCGAATCTCTTCCATGGCATCCAAATTCTCATCATAATAAGCAAGGGAATTTTCATAAATCTTTCCACGACTTAAATAATCTCTCAGACGCCGGATTGCCGCCAGAACCTTTTCCACACGTTCCAGCTGATAAGGCGTCAGACAATCCCCTCTCTCCGCTATGATCAATATCTCTTTCACCTCTTCCACATTTGTAAGTGGCGGCGTCCCAAGCTTTTCAAGCATTGCCTTACTGTCCGTGGTATCCTTCATCTGTCTGCGCAGTTCGCTCTCGGACAAGTAATATGTAGTCTCACGAATACGTACCTTTGCCCCTTCTGTAACTGCAAGGTTTTCCCACATTTCTTTTATCATATTAAATTCAATTTGCTTCTCTATATTCATTCTTTTCTTTCCTTTCTATGAACCGGCGCTGTTATAGTGTTTCAACCCCTGTTTCCAAACCAGACCGGTAATACCGGTAAACACTACAACCACTAACACGCCATATATACCTTTTGCTATACTCATCTCTCCTATCAGACTTTGCACCGGAAATGTAGCCATAATTCCGTACGGCAATAGCAGGTAAAAAATCACCTTATATACACCATAAAAAGCAATTCCCGGCAGCTTCATACACAAATCAATGCCCGCTTCCTCAATCTGGTCCACACGTGCCATGGAAACGATGTATAGTGATACGGAACGAATCAATACTGACATCTCATAATACAGAATTGCCATGATAATCAGCCAAAACAAGTATGCCAATATCTGTTTCGGCATCAGTTCTCTGCCCGAAACACCTACGCCATATAAAATGATACAGATACTCATAAGAACCAGCGGTATGGAACCCGGACTGATATTTTCCAGACTTAACCGAAATAAAGGACTGACCGGTTTTGACAAATATAAGTCCAGTTCCCCTGAACGTACCTTGTAAGGAATTGCATTTACACCAAAGAAAAAAACAGTCATGTTTATGGCGTTCAACAGCGAGAACGTGCCTATGTACAAGATCATCTCACCTTTTCCCCAGCTCCCGATGGTGTCCACATTGGCATATACTGCCGCAAAAGCCAGTAACTGAATCAAAAACAAACTGCCATCCACAAAGAATGGGCCGAAAAAATCCAGCCGGAACACCATCAAACCATGAAATCTCAAATAAATCAGTTCCTTAAGTACTCGCATATTTTTCCTAAAACTTTTCATCATATTCCTACCCCATCATACTTTCTTCTATACTTTTTCCACACAATATGAATTACAAACTGCATCACCACACACCATAGACCAATGATCAGCACACCGTGCAGTGCCTCCTCCTGACAAAGTCCCGTCAGAAGCATGGACGGCAAATATGTCACGTAGTAAAAGGGCAACATCTGCATAACGCTTACCACTATTTTCGGAAAAAGGGCAAGGGGTACCATACTTCCGGTGATGAGCATGACCAGATTATTTTTAATCATGAGAAAGGTTCCTATTCCCTGATACTTTAAGGTCAGTAATCCCAGAAAATAATTCAATTGCACCATAAAAATCATTCCCAGGATAACCATCACCAAAGCACTTATAATCACCCATACATTTCCTGTAAACACAAATTCAATCCGAAATACAATTGCCCATACCAGTGCAGCCCCCAAGTCAAACACAAGATAAAACAGTACAATCCCCAATTCCATAGCAAGAAAATACCTTTCTATTCCGATAGGTATTACCATGTATTTTGAAAAGGTTCCGTTCCGAATTCTCTCATGTATCTCACTGCTGACACCATCTGACATCTCCAGCTGACTCAAAAAGGAACTAATGATGTAATACGAAAGCATTCCATGAAAAGTAAACTGTCCGACCATATTCCGTTCTTTGAAAATAATGCCCCACAAAAGGTAGGCAAACAATATTTTCGTTATTGTAAATATCATATTGAAAATTACGTCCGCACGCCAAACCAACTGCGTTTTCATATAGGTCTTTGAAATTGTCCAATATTTACGCATGCGCTTCACTTCCTTCCTGATATATTCGCTCCAGAACGCTTGCCACTTCTTCCTCGCCAAAAAGTGCTTCTGTAGCGCCGTCATATATTTTGACACCATGGTTTACTACAACCGTCCGTTTACACAAGGCCTTGATATCCTCCATGTAATGGGAGGTCAAAATAATAGTGGTGCCGTTTTGCTCATTGACCTCTTTTAAGAATTCGCGCACCTGCCTAGACGCTACTGCATCCAGACCAATAGTAGGCTCATCCAGAAATAGTATTTTCGGGTTATGTATCAGGGCTACTATCAGCTCCATCTTCATACGCTCTCCCAAGGACAGCGTCCTCACCTGCACATCCATCAGGTCTTTAACCGCCAGAAGTTCCACCAGATAATTCTTTTTTGCCTGATACTCCTCCTCCGAAATCTCATAGATTTCTTTAAAAAGTCTCAATGTATCATTCACAGTCAGTTCAAAAAACAACTGACTCTTTTGTCCCATAACTACAGCATATTGCTTCTTAAACTCATTCTTCAAGTCATTGGGATAATAGCCGAGAACCTGAAGTTCTCCGCCTGTGGGGGCGATGATTCCGGTAAGCATTTTGATAAGAGTGGTCTTACCCGCTCCATTGGGACCGATAAGACCGATAAACTCTCCTTCCTCTACCTTCAAATCAATCTGTCGAACCGCTGCCTTTTCCTCATACTCACGCTTCCAGAGACTGGCGATACTGCCTCGCAGCCCTTCTGCTTTCTTGTACCTGCGATATGTTTTGGTTAAGTTCTTTGTTTCGATAATTATATTATTCATTTTTATTGTTTCCTTTCTGTAATTGAACGTTGCACGCAAAAAGACCATGGTTGCTGCCCTAAGAGCATACGATACCATGGTCTTTTCATCTAAAAATATGATTATTCATATATTCTCAGTATTCATCAGGGTCGAACGTGAACACGCACTTTTCCTGAAATTCACAAATCATGAGAAACACGTTTCGCGAGTTTCTCATGATTTTCGCGGTGCTCGTCAAATCTGTATGCAAGCATCCGCTTTTCCTCGCTACTCGCGAAAAAAGCATGACCATACAGCCATGCTAATATTTCTTCCGAGAATATATACCATAATATTAAGCAAATGTAAGGCGAAAATGTCGATGCGAAATGTCACCGACAAAAGGGCAGACTCCTAGCGTAAAAGGTAAACTACCCTTGCAATATTTATTTTGCAATTTTCTCCATTACATCTACAATTAACATGTAAAATCCTTCTTAAATATAATTTTGTGCCATTCATGCACTGAAAGTAGTGTAGCATACATCCTGTTGATTTGCAAGCAGGATTTTCCGGTAATTCTTTAAAAAGTCAATATATAGCCTTCTATTCCTCTACTTGCTATGCTACAATTTTGCTGTTATCACTACCTATTCCGACAACGGAAGGGGGTGTAAGCATGGAATACATCATTTCACTCATAATCTCCGTCATAGCAGGCATAATTAGCCATTATATCTGCAAACGGCTAGACGGAAAGAATTGTGACAACTAGCCCAAAGAAAACCCCAGAGGTCACGACTCTGGGGTTTTCGATTTGGTGTCAACATGGACATCATTTCACTCTCTTTGTGCACAGTATAGCATATACACTCTACCTTTACAAGTATCCTGTGTAAAAACATTTTATTCCGCTGCCTTCACCACTGCGTGATATGCCTCTTTCAGAGCATAATCATCGCCGAATAACAGAGAAAAGCTCTGCTCCTTACGGAAGCCGGTGAGCCAGCTTTCATCATCCTTCATGCCCCAGAAAGTCACGCTGGTGATATTTGCCAGTCCTTCTTTTTTCGCCTTTATCAGTATACGGAAGAGCTCACCGTACATATCAGCCAGCTTCTGCAGACCTGCTTCGGAAGGATCGTTGTTGTGAATATCCAGCTCTGTGATCTGTATCTCCAGACCCAGACTACCATATCTGTGAAGGGTATTTTCATAAGCAGTAAGGTCCGTATCATTCAGCACCAGATGACTCTGCATACCCATACCATCCACCAGCTTTTCCTCCATCAGCGGCTTTAAAATCAGGTCGGTAATTGCCCCTTCTTTAAAAGCATCAAAGGTATTGTAATCGTTATAAAACAGTTTCACACCCTCTGCCACATACTTTCTGGCAAAACGGAATGCATGGAACAGGAATTCCTCACCTACAGTCTTGTACCACAGTGACCACTGCCTCCAGCCCTGCTGCTGTTTTTCCTCGATGGCTTCATTCACCACATCCCAGGCATAAATCACACCGGGATATTCCGTCTGTACGAATTCCAACACAGCCTTGATATAGCTTTCCAATCTGGCAAGCATGGTTTCGCGGCTGGCCCAAGGTGCATCCTCTTCCTTGCTGTAGTTCTCTTTAAAGAACCAGAAGGGAGTCTGATTGTGCCATACCAAAGTATGTCCACGGAGCGCAATACCGTTCTCCTTGGCAAAATCAAGATATTTTCTGGCTTTATCAAAATTCATTGCCGGCTGGGTATGGTACTTCTCGGGATTCTCCAGATTCTCCTTCCAGTCCAGCATAAACATAGGTTTCATCTCATTCTCAGCTGTGATGCTGTTATAATGTTTTCTAAGCTCCTCCATCGCCTGCTCAGATGCCATATTCTTGGCAGACACGGATGTACCGATTTTAAAATATGGAGCGTATACCTCTTTTAAACTCATTTTCTTCCTCCAACTCTTTTGTAGCATTGCACTATACAAGTACTTTACATTACAGTAAATCACTTTTTTGCGATTTTTGCAATGATATATTCTTCCCAGAAATTGATATATTCTCACATAGGGTGATTTAGTTGACTAAGTACATAAGCAATCTTATAATGAAATCAGAGGTTTGTAAACACGCAAATCAATGAAGAGAGAGGAGATTTCTAACTATGGGACGTTTAGACGGAAAAGTCGCAATTATTACAGGAGGTAACTCAGGCGTAGGTGCTGCTACTGCTGAACTATTTGCCAAAGAAGGTGCAAAGGTAGTCATCAGTGCACGTCGTCTGCCTCAGCTGGAAGAAGTAGCTGCAAAGATCAAAGAAAACGGCGGTGAAGTATTAGCCGTGCCCACCGATGTATCCAAGGTGGAGGACGTAGAAAACCTGGTAGCCAAAACTGTAGAAGCATTTGGCAAAATCGATGTATTGGTAAACAATGCGGGGGTATTGGAAGAAGGCTTAAAGCCCATCGATTGCTGCACTGACGAAGATTTAGAGTGGGTACTGAGTGTAAACACCAAAGGTAGTCTGTACTGCACCAGAGCAGTTGTTAAGGAAATGATGAAAAATAATTCCGGTTCCATCATCAACCTGGACTCTGTAGCAGGTCAGTTCGGTACCGGCGGAGCTTCTTATGTAACCAGCAAGGCAGCTGTCATCGGTCTGACCAAGCACACTGCCGTACGTTTTGCAGGCACCGGCATCCGTTGTAATTCTGTGAATCCCAGCACCATCGTAACACCCATGACCATGCACACCGATCCTGCATCCCT